>JBIOIE010000221.1:0-2710 GCA_044449605.1 Candidatus Limnocylindrales bacterium
CATCAGCCCGGTCGCCTCGGTGCCCAGGCCCCGGTCCTGGGCGTCGAACTCGCCGATGGTGATGTGGAAGAGCGCCGAGCCGTTGTCGGCGTCGAGGTTCGAGAACGTCGTGAGGCCGATGAGGCGGTCCGTCGGCCGCTCGTGGATGGCATAGGCGAACGCATCGGTACCGAGGAGCCGCGTCCGGAAGAAGTGCTCGACCTCGTCGTGGCCCATGGGCCGGGTCTGGTAGCGCGACAGGCGGGCCAACTCCGGGTCCTTGTACCAGCGCTCGATGGTCGGCAGGTTGGCCGGGACGTGCCGGCGCAGGGTGACCCGGCGACCCTCGACGACGGGTGGATGCCACAGGTCCCGAACAAGCTCGGCGGTCATCGGAGGGCGATGCTATACCATCGCCCGGATGCGCCGTTGGAGCGAAACGGCCGAGCACGTGGCGGCCACCAGCCGCACGTCGGAGAAGGTCGCCACGCTGGCTGCCTACCTCCGTTCGCTCACCCCGACCGAACTGCCCCTCGCGGTCACCTACTTCTCCGGGCGCCCCTTCCCCGAGCGCGACCCGCGCACGACCGGCCTGGGCTGGGCCGCCATCGGCGCCGCCGCGGAGGCCGAGGCGAGCGCCGAAGCGGGCGCCCTCGGCCGTTACTACGACCGCTCCTCCGACCTCGGCCAGGCCGTCCACGATCTGCTGGCCGAGAGCGCCCGGCGGCCGTCGGGCGAGCTGCCCGCCCTGACCGACGTCGACGCCGCCCTCAGCGCCATCGCCGAGGCCCGGGGACCCTCCGAGAAGGGGCGCCTGTTCCAGACGCTCCTCTGGCGCTGCGATCCGCTGACCGCCAAGTACGTGGTCAAGGTGCTCTCCGGAGACATGCGCATCGGCCTTCGCGAGGGCCACCTGGAGGCGGCCATCGCCGCGGCCTTCGAGCGGGCAGGGGAGGCCGTGGCCTGGGCGGGGATGCTCACCGGGGACCTCGGCCGGACCGCCGAGCTGGCCCGCGACGACCGGCTCGAAGAGGCTGAGCTGACACTCTTCCGGCCCCTGAAGTCGATGCTCGCCTCGCCGGCCGCCGATGCGGCCGAGGTCCTCCAGCGCCTGGGCACGCCCGTCTGGGTCGAGGACAAGTACGACGGCATCCGGGCCCAGCTTCACCGCCAGGGCGGCGCTGCGTGCCTCTACAGCCGCGACCTCCACGACGTCAGCGGCCAGTTCCCGGAGGTCGTGGCCGCCGCCGGGCCGCTGGCCTGGGAGGGCATCCTGGACGGCGAGCTGCTGGCCTGGAAAGGCGGCTCGGCGCTGCCCTTCCAGCAGCTCCAGGCCCGCCTCGGCCGCAAGGCGCCGCCGGCGAAGCTGCTCGCCGAGGTGCCCTGCATCTTCGTGGCCTTCGACGCCCTCGCCCTGGGGCCGGGCGGAGGGGCTCCTGTCGAGCCCCTCCTGCGCCTGCCGCTGCGCGACCGGCGGGCCCGGCTGGACGCCCTGGGCCTGGCCGGCCACCCGGGCTTCGGGACCTCCAACCTGCTGACGGCCGGCGACGTCGAGGAGCTGGAGCAGCACTTCGCGGCGGCCCGCGATCGGGGCAACGAGGGCTTGATGGTCAAGGATCCCGGGAGCGGCTACTCGCCCGGCCGGCGCGGCTACGGCTGGCTCAAGCTGAAGCGCCCGCTGGCCACGCTCGATTGTGTCGTCGTCGGCGTGGAGGTCGGCCACGGCAAGCGCCACGGGGTCCTCTCCGACTACACGTTCGCGGTGCTCGACGACCGGCCGGAAGCGACCCGGCCGCTGGCCACGATCGGCAAGGCCTACAGCGGCCTGACCGATGCCGAGCTGGCCGAGATGACCCGCTGGTTCGAGGCCCACACGCTCGAGCACCACGGCCGCTACCGGGTGGTCGAGCCGACGGTCGTCGTCGAGGTCGCCTTCGACGTGATCATGCGCTCGAACCGGCACGCCTCGGGCTATGCCCTGCGCTTCCCGCGCATCGCCCGCCTGCGCACCGACAAGCCGCCGGCCGAGATCGACCGCCTTTCGACCGTGGCCGGGCTCCAGGAGCGGCTGGCCGCCGGCGTCGGCTATCGCGTCGCGGTCGCCGAGGCCGACCAGCCCGTCCCAGGCGGGCCCGCCGGACCCTAGCGCTCGACGGGCAGGTCGAGGCGGCTGCCCCAGTCAGCCCAGCCCGCGTCGTAGAGGGCCACGTCCTCGTAGCCGAGGAGGGCCAGCGCGAAGGCCGCCTTGGCCGCCCCGATGCCGGTGCCGTCGTAGAGGACGATCCGCCGGCCGCGCTGGACGCCGGCATCGCTGAAGAGGCTCGTAAGGACCTCGGGTAGCTGGAAGACCTGGCTGCCGGGCACGGTCAGCAACGCCGCCGGCACGTTCAAGGCGCCCGGGATGTGGCCCAGGCGCCGGGCGTCGCCGCCCTGGCCGAGGAACTCGGCTGGGCCACGGGTGTCGACGAGCTGGACCTCGCGCGAGCCGACCAACGCCTTGACGTCGGAAGTCAGCAGGCGCAGCCGGGGCACGCTGCGCGGAGTGAAGACGGCGGCCCCCGCGTCGTGGCTGGCGCTGGCGGTCGGCCGTCCGCTGGCCGTCCAGGCCGTCCACCCCCCGTCGAGGATGCGCACGCCCTCGAAGCCGTAGCAGCGCAGGCTCCACCAGACCCGTCCGGCGTAGAGCGAGGCCGTGTCGTCGTAGAGGACCGCGCTCGTGCCGTCGCCGATG
>JBIOIE010000222.1:0-2705 GCA_044449605.1 Candidatus Limnocylindrales bacterium
GAAGCGCCATACCAGCCCGGCAAGCGGGCGATGACGAAGATCAAGCACCAGCGCACGGCCGATTGTGTGGTGGCCGGTTTCCGCTGGCACAAGAACGGGCCCGGGACGCTCGTCGGTTCGCTGCTCCTGGGCCTCCTCGACGACGCCGGGCGACTCCACCACGTCGGCGTCACGGCCAGCTTCACCGAGGCCCGCCGGCGGGAACTCGTCGAGGAGCTGGCCCCGCTCCGCGAGGACGCCCTGGACGGCCATCCCTGGGCCGACTGGATGGCGTGGGCCGAGGCGGCCGAGGCCAATGGCCAGCGCCTGCCCGGCGCGACCTCGCGCTGGAACCGGGGCAAGGACCTGTCCTGGGAGCCGCTCCGCGCCGAGCGCGTCTGCGAGGTCGCCTACGACCACCTCCAGGGCGACCGCTTCCGCCACGCGACGACGTTCCTGCGCTGGCGCCCCGACCGCTCACCCGAGAGCTGCCGCTACGACCAGCTGGAGGTCACGCCGCCGTTCGAGCTGGAGCGGATCTTCGGGGCGGCTTGATCCGAGCCCGACCCGGGACCACGGCCTCCGGCGCCGGTCCACACGCTGGTCGTCCCCGACCAGTCCTTCAGCCCGACCTCGTCTCGTATTCGGTCCAGGGGTCGTAGTCGGGGTCGAGCGGCTCCTGGGCAGGACGCTCCGCTTCGGGCACGTGGGTGAGGTTGACCCGGACGCGGTACCAGAGCGAGGAGCGGCCACGCATGCCGTCAACGAGGATGTCGGGCTCGTGCAGGTGCCCAGCCGCGCCGGCATGGCGCGCCTTCCAGCGCTCGAGGCCGGCCAGTGCGTCGGCCTTCTTCTTGGCCCGGGCGATCTCGATGACCGGCACCGCGCTTCGGCGGCGGCCGGTCGGGGTCGGCCGCGTGCCGGTCCAGGGCTCGCGGCGGGCGGCCTCCCAGGGGGGACGGCCAGGGCCCGACCACTCGGTCGGCAGGCCCGCATCCGGGTCGCCCGCGGCGACCGCGGCGGCTCGGGCCCGGGCGACCTCGGCGGGCGGGCCGCCGTCCACGCCGCGGCCTTCGTAGTCGGAATCGGGCCGGCGCTGGCGCGAGGGCTGGACGCGGGGCGGCTCCCCGGCCTGTTTGGCGTAATTCGGTGGCCAGGGGGCGTCGCCAAGCCCCTCGCGTTCGTCGCGAGCCGACAGCTCGAGGAGCCCCTCGAGCGAGCCGACGGCATCGTCGATGCCGGCGCCGGGGTCGCCCACGCGCGCATAGCGACCGGGCATCGTGGCGATCGTGAAGTCGCCCAGTTCCGCCGTCGCGACCTCGTCCCAGGCCAGGGGCGCCGAGACCCGCGCGTCGGGGGTCGGCCGAACCGAGTAGGCCGAGGCGACCGTGCGATCCTTGGCATTCTGGTTGTAGTCGAGGAAGACGCCGTGGCGCTCCTCCTTCCACCACTTGCTGGTGGCGATCTCGGGCGCGCGCCGCTCGACGTCGCGGGCCAGGGCCAGGGCCGCGCGGCGGACCTGCGGGAACGTCCAGCGCCGCTCGATGCGGACGTTGACGTGGATGCCCCGCGAGCCCGAGGTCTTGGGCCAGCCCACCAGCCCCACGTCGGCGAGCGCGTCGCGGGTCACCAGGGCGACCCGGCGGACGTGGTCCCAGGGCACGCCGGGCACGGGATCGAGGTCGACCCGCAGCTCGTCGGGGTGGTCGACGTCGTCCGCGCGCACGGGATGGGGGTTGAGGTCGATGCAGCCGAGGTTGATGACCCAGGCCAGCTGGGCGGCATCGCGGACGACGACCTCGGCGGCGGTGCGACCGGAGGGGAAGGACAACTCGACGGTCTCGATCCACTCGGGCCGCGACAGGGGCGCGCGCTTCTGGAAGAAGGCCTCGCCGGCGGCGCCGTCGACGAAGCGCTTGAGGGCCATGGGGCGGCCCGCCACGCCCCGCACCGCGCCATCGGCGACGGCCAGGTAGTAACGCACGAGGTCGAGCTTGGTGGCCCCGATCTCGGCGAAGAAGACCTTGTCGGGGTTGCTGATCGTGACTTCGCGACCGGCGACCGTGAGCACTTCGCGCCGTTCAGGCATGGCGGCAACGATACGACGGGGCGTCGATCGGCCCCGTCGGGAGCGCGGGGCCGAGGCCCCCTCAGAGCCGCTTGCGCAGGTAGGCGGCGACGCCGGACTCGTAGCCGACCGCCTCATAGAGGCGCAGGGCGTCGGGCCGGTGGCGCCCAGCGGTCAGCTCGATGAATGCGCACTCGGTGTCCCGGGCGATCTCGTCGGCGGCGGCCAGCAGATCGCGGCCGATGCCGCGCTCCCTGACGCCCGCGTCGACGACGAGCGCCAGCACCCGTGCCACCCGGTCGCCATGCTCGAAGCGGGGCATCACGTGGACGGCCACGAAACCGACGACCTCGCCGCCGATCTCGGCCACTTTGACGGCCGAGAAGCGCGACCCGAAGCGGGTGAGGCGCTCCCGGATGTCGCTCGGACCGGCCGGGTAGCCCTCGTCCGTGAAGAGGTTGGCGATGGCCTCGGCGTCGGCCTCGGTCGCCGGACGGATCGTCGTGTCGGTTGCCACGGCCTGATGGTAGAGGAGGAAGGGACCCCAGGGTCGCGCCGGGCGGACAAGGGTCGCCTGCCCACCGAGCGCGAACGGGCCGGCAGTCCTGGCCGCGGGTCCCGGCGGTGGACCCTCCACCCAGAGCGCCACGGGCCCCTC
>JBIOIE010000223.1:0-2640 GCA_044449605.1 Candidatus Limnocylindrales bacterium
CGGAGTTCCACCCCGGCCTTGCCGTCGCGGGGCCGGTCATCCGCAAGGGCAGCCACGGCGAGGACGGCTACTCGGGCTTCACGATGCGCGACCCGCTGACCGGGGAGACGGTCCCGACCGGATTGGACGCGACCCTGCGCGACCTGGGGATTCGGCGCGTGGTCATCGCCGGCCTCGCCACCGACTACTGCGTCCGGGCCAGCGGCCTCGATGCCCGGGCCCTCGGCTACCGAACGATCGTGCTCGAGCGGGCCATCGCCGCGGTCGACCTCCAGTCCGGTGACGGTGCGCGCGCACTGGACGAGCTGCGCGCCGCCGGCGTGACCGTCACCTAGCCCGCCTACACTCCGCCCGAGGAGGCCAGCAGACGATGCGCATGTGGGGCGGCCGGTTCGCCGCGACGACGGATCCGCGGGCGGCCGACTTCACGCGCTCGGTCGAGGTCGATCGGGCCCTCGCCGCCGACGACCTGCGCGGCTCGATCGCCCACGTCCACGGGCTGGCCCGGGCCGGCCTCGTCGATGCGGCCGAGGAGGCGGCCCTCGTCGCGGGGCTCGAGGCGCTGGCCGGCGAGGTGGGGGCCGGCACGTTCGCCTGGGACGGCTCGCTCGAGGACGTCCACCTCAACCTCGAGGCCGCTCTCGAGGGCCGGCTCGGAGCCGTGGCCGGCAAGCTGCACACCGGCCGCTCGCGCAACGACCAGATCGCGCTCGACCTGCGCCTCTGGCTGCGGCGCACGACCGGCGCCCTGGATGGGGCGATCGTCGGGCTCGAGCGGGCGCTCGTGGCCCGGGCCGAGGCCGACGGGGATGCCGTGATGCCGGGCATGACCCATATCCAGCCGGCTCAGCCGGTCCTGCTCGCCCACCACCTGCTGGCCTACGTCGAGATGCTCGAGCGCGATCGCGGCCGCTTCCGCGATGCCTGGGCGCGAGCCGACCGCTCGCCGCTGGGCGCCGGGGCCCTCGCCGGCGCCGGCCATGCCATCGATCGCGAGGCCGTCGCCGGGGACCTCGGCCTGAGCGGCGTCAGCGCGAACTCCATCGACGCCGTCGGCGATCGCGACTTCGTCGTCGAGGCCATGGCCGCTGCGGCGCTGGCCATGGTCCACCTCAGCCGCCTGGCCGAGGAGCTGGTCTGGTGGTCGAGTCCGGCCTTCGGCTGGGTCGTCCTCGACGACGCCTGGAGCACCGGCTCGTCGATGATGCCCAACAAGAAGAACCCTGATCCCTGCGAGCTGATCCGGGCCCGGGCAGGGCGGGTGGCCGGTGAGCTGGCCACCGTGCTCGGCCTGCTGAAGGGCCTGCCCCTTGGCTACCAGCGCGACCTGCAGGAGACCGTCGCGCCGTTCCTCGACGCGCTGGCCGTGCTCGAGGCATCCCTGGAGGTGATGGCCGGGGTGATGGCGTCCCTCCGCTTCCGACCGGAGCGGATGCGCGCCGCGGCGAGGGAGGGCCATGTGACCGCAACCTCCGTCGCGGATCTCCTGGTCGAACGGGGCGTGCCCTTCCGGGTCGCCCACGGCATCGTCGGCCGCCTGGTCGCCGACGCCGAGGCGCGCGGGGTCCGGTTGGACGAGCTGCCGGATGACGCGTTCGCGGCGGCGCTCGGTCCGGAGCTGACCGGCTCGGCCTCCGGCGACGACCTGCGGGCGGCGGCCACCCTCGAGGCGGCGCTCGAGCGGCCGCGGGTCACGGGCGGCACGGCCCCGGAGCGGGTACGCGAGGCGCTCAGCGCGGCGCGGGCGCGGCTCGACGCGGAGGGGTAGGCGGCTCCTAAGCCTCGCGCGTCGGCTCGATGATCGGCAGCGCCGGGCGGGGACCGAGGCGTTCGGGCATGCCCGGCGCCCGCGGGGGCACCACGTGGCCGACTCGTTCCAGCGCGGCTGGATCGGGCGCCGCGAGGGCGTCGATGGCGCCCGGGACGAGCGCCCGGACCACGGCCACCTCGTCGCAGGCATGGCGGAAGGGACAGCGTGCGCAGTCGCCCCAGACCTTCTGGTAGAGCACCCGCCGGTCGACCGTCGTGAAGCCGTGGGCCGTGAACCAGGGCTCGATGCGGGTCAGGGCGAAGAGCACCCGGACGCCGTAGCGCGACGCCTCGCTGGCGACCGCCTCGAGGAGCTGGCCGCCGTGGCCGTGGCCAGCGGCATCGGCCGCGACCGCGAGCGAGCGGACCTCGGCGAGGTCGTGCCACCAGATCCGCAACGCGGCACAGCCGACCACCACGCCCTCGTCCGTGGCCACCCAGAAGTCGCGGATGCGGTCGTAGATGTCGGTCAGCGGGCGCGGCAGGAGGAGGTCCTGGCCGGCGTAGCGATGGATGAGGGCGTGGATGGCCGGGGCGTCGTCGGCCTGGGCGCGGCGGATCATCGGCCGTGGCCTACCCATCGGCCGGGCTGAGGCGCGGATCCGGCCGCGGCCGCCAGTGGCCGCTGCCCGGAGCGGCCACTAGAATGCCCCGGATGGAACCCCCGAGCGCGCCGCGCCCCTATTCGCCGGGGCTGGAGGGCGTCGTCGCCGGGGAATCGTCGCTGGCCCTCGTCGATGGCGAGAACGGCCGGCTGCTCTACCGGGGCTACGCCATCGGCGAGCTGGTCGAGCGGGGCACCTACGCGCAGGTCGCCGAGCTGCTCTGGAC
>JBIOIE010000224.1:0-2635 GCA_044449605.1 Candidatus Limnocylindrales bacterium
CTCCTCCCGGTCGCCCGCCCGGCTCGTCGTCCGCGCGAACGCATCGATCGCGAACGCCTCCATCCAGCGATCGCCAAGCTCGCGGATCATGGCCAGGATCCCCTGGTGCAGCTCGCGGGCGACATCGACGTCACCCTGACGCGACGCGACGTCGGCAAGGTTGATCGAGCCGAAGACCACCCCACGCACATCACCGAGTTCTCGCACCAGCGCGATCGTCTCTTGATACAGGGCCCGGGCCCGGGCGTGATCGCCGAGCTGCACCGCGGTGTTGGCCAGGTTGTTGGCTGCATAGGCCACGCTCTGCGGATCGCCCATCTTCCGGTGGAGCGCCAGGCTTGCCTCGTGGAGATCCGACGCCGCCTTGAAATCGCCCTGCATGAAGGCGAGGTTGCCGGCACCGGTCAGGGCATTCGCCCGCAGGGACGGGGCCTCGTCCCCGACCGCGTCAACCATCCGTTCCAGCCAGCCCCGCCCTTCCGTGAGGTGACCGCGGATCTCCCAGTAGCGCCACAGGCCGGCGGCCATGCGCAGGCCGGCCTCGCCCTCCCCGGGCTGGTCGAGGCACCACTCGAGCGCGGCGCGCAGATCGTCGTGCTCGCGGTCGAGCCGGTGCAGGAGCTCCGCCGGCTCCGGTCCGTGGAAGAAGGCCGGTGTGGCCTGGTCGACGAGGGCGAGATACCAGTCCCGGTGGGCGCGCAGCGTGGCGGCGCCCACGCCCGCCACCACGAGCCGGCCGCGGGCGTACTCACGGACGGTCTCGAGCAGCCGGAAGCGGGCCTCGGCCTGGGCGGGATCCGTCGAGACGAGCGACTTCTCGACCAGGCGGCCGAGGATGTCGAGGACGTCCAGGGGGTCGACGGGGTCGCCGCTGCAGACGGCCTCGGCCCCTTCCAGGGGCGCGCCGCCGGCGAAGACCGAGAGGCGGCGCAGGACCGCCTTCTCCGGCTCGGTCAGCAGGTCGTAGCTCCAGTCGATCGTCGCCCGCAGCGTCTGGTGCCGGGCGACCGAGGTCCGGCTGCCGCCGGTCAGGAGCCGGAAGCGGTCGTCCAGGCGGGCCGCGATCTGCTCGACGGGGAGCGCCCGGACACGGGCCGCAGCCAGTTCGATGGCGAGGGGGATGCCGTCGAGGCGGTGGCAGAGCTGGGCGACGGCGCGGGCGTTCTGCGCGGTGATGGCGAACGAAGGCTGGACCGCCTGGGCACGCTCGGCGAACAGGCGGCAGGCCTCGATGGCGCGCACGTCGGCGGCGCTGACGGCGCCGCCGGCCTCGGGCGTCGCCAGGGACGAGATGGGCAGGATCGCCTCGCCCGGCACGCCCAGGGCCTCGCGGCTGGTGACGACGATCCGGACGCCGGGGCACGACTGGCCGAGGGCCCTGGCCAGGTCGGCGCACGCCGCGAGGACAGGGTCGCAGTCGTCCAGCACGAGGAGGAGGTGTTTGCCCCGGAGGTGGTCGACGATGGCCGCCAGGAGGGAGCGGCCGGCCGGCTCGGCCAGGCCGATGGCACTGACCACCGAGGGCAGCACGAAGGCCGGGTCGGTGAGGTTGCCGCACTCGACGACCCAGGTCCCGTCCTCGAAACGATCGAGGAGGACCCGGGCGAGGCGCATGCCGACGCGCGTCTTGCCCACACCGCCGGGACCGGTCAGGGTCAGCACCGAGGCCTGCTCGACCATCCGGGCCGCCTGTTCGAGCTCGCGCTCGCGGCCGATGAAGCTGGTGACCTCGAGCTTGAGGTTGTTGCGGCCGGCGTCGGTCGTGCGCGGCGGCGGGAAGTCGCGGGCCAGCCCGGGCGCGGTGACCTGGAACAGGTGCTGCGGGACATCGAGGGAGCGGAGCCGGTGCACGCCCAGGTCGAGCAGGTCGATGCCGGGGGGCAGGTCGTCGACGATGAGCCCCTGGGTCGTCTGCGAGGCGAGGATCTGGCCGCCGTGGCCGGCAGAGCAGATGCGCGCGGCCCGATGGACGTCGAGGCCGACGTAGCCCTCCGAGGCATTCCAGGGTTCGCCCGTGTGGAGGCCCATCCGGTCGCGCACGATCGCCCCTGACGGCCACTCGTGGGCGGCGATCGCGAGCTGGCCATCGACCGCCGCCTGGACCGCGCCCCGGGCCGACCCGAATGCGAAGTAGAGGCCATCGCCGGCCGAACCGCGCTCGTCCGCGCCGTGGCGGGCGAACGCATCGCGGATCAGGCGGTGATGCTCGGCAAGGACCTGCGGATAGCGGTCGCCGAGCACCTGGAGCAGGCCCGTCGAGCCCTCCATGTCCGTGAACACGAGGGTGACGGTCGCGGTCTGTCGATCGTTGGCGGGGCCTGGCTCGGACGACACGCAGGGCTCCTGTGGGACCAGTGGGCCGCCAGCCTACCTGCTCCGCTGGGCCGACGCCCGCCGAAGCCTGGCCGGGTCTCCGCTATTCGGCGACCGGCTTGCCGCCCTCCGCGTCGGGGACGAGCACCACGCCGGTCCCGTAGGCCACGATCTCGCTCATGAAGTCGGCCAGCGAGGAACTGTCGAAGCGCATCGAGAGGACGGCGTTGGCACCCGCTGCGGTGGCATTGGCGACGAGTCGCTCGATGGCCTGGTAGCGGGACTGCTCGAGCATCTCGGTGTACTCGCGGATCTCGCCGCC
>JBIOIE010000225.1:0-2608 GCA_044449605.1 Candidatus Limnocylindrales bacterium
ACGAGGATGGCTCCTCCGATGAGCATCCCGTCGTCGCGCAGGGCGAAGCCGTCGACGATGAAGCGGCCGAGGCCCCCGCCCGCGACGAGCGCGGCCAGCGTGGCCGTGGCCACGACCTGCACGGCCGCCGTGCGCACGCCGGCGAGGATCACCGGCAGGGCGACCGGCAGCTCGACCCGGAGCAGCAGCTGGCGCTCGGCGTAGCCCATGCCCCGGGCGGCCTCGACGAGGTCGGCGTCGACGCCGCGCACGGCCACGTAGGCGTTGGTCAGGATGGGCGGGATGGCCAGCAGGACGAGCGCCGGCAGCGCCAGCGCGAAGTCGAGCCCGAAGATCGGGAAGAGGAGCAGCAGGAGGGCGTACGAGGGGATCGCCCGGCCGATGTTGGCGACGCCGATGGCGACGACCCCGCCCCGCCCGGTGTGGCCGAAGTAGAGCCCGGCCGGCAGCGCCACCAGGCAGGCGATGGCCATCGCGGCGGCGGTCAGGACGAGGTGCTCGAGGATGCGCACCGGGATGCCCGCCGGACCGAGCCAGCTGGCCGCGTTCCCGAACCAGGCCACCACGGCGCTGACGGTCGTCATGCTCAGCGCTCCCGGGCCCGGCGCCAGGGCGTCGCGAGCCTGAGCAGGCCGATGAGGAGCAGGTCGGCGACGACGGCGAGGGCCACCGAGGCGAGGGTGCCGACCCAGACCGCCGTGTAGTTCTGGAGGACGAAGCCGCGCAGCATCAAGCGGCCCAGGCCGCCCTCGCCGATGACGACCGTGACCATGACCAGGCCGATGGTCGTGACCGTGGCCACGCGCACGCCGGCCACGATGACCGGCAGGGCGAGGGGGACCTCGACGCGCAGGAGGCGGCCCAGGCGCGAGTAGCCCATCGCCGTCGCGGCCTCCCGGGCCTCGGGCGGCACCGCGTCGAGGCCGGCCACGATGTTGCGGACCAGGATGAGCAGCGTGTAGCCGACCAGGCCGATCTCGGCGGTCAGCACCGACAGGCCGGTGATGGGCACGAGGATCGCGAAGAGGGCGAGGCTGGGGATCGTATAGACGATACCGGCCACGGCGGTGACCGGGCCGTAGGCGCGCCGGTCGCGGTAGATGAACAGGGCGAGCACGATGCTGATGGCCAGGCCGCCCCCGACCGCGATGGCCGTCAGGACGACGTGCTGCCAGGTCGCCGCAGCGATGTCGTCGAGGTGGCCGCCGATCCAGGCCCAGTCGATCATCGCGATTCGAGCACGGCCGAGATGTCGGCCACCGTGAGCAGGCCCAGCAGGCGGCCCGCTGGGTCGACGCCGATGCCGGCCTGGACATCGGCCCCGAGGAGCATCGAGAGCGCGTCCTTGAGCGTGGTCTCGGGCTCCAGGAAGGGCGACATCGGCTCCGCCATGGACGTCTCGACGCGGCCCTCGGCGGGCAGATCCCGTCCGTCGATCCAGCCGATGGGGTGGTCGCCCGCGTCGACGAGCAGGACGAAGCCATCGGCATCGCCGGCCGCCTTGTGCCTGGCGACGGCGACGTCGTCGCCCGCCTGGACGGTCGATGCGGGGCTCAGCCGGACGTCGCGCACCCGGATCAGCGAGAGGCGCTTGAGGCCCCGGTCGGCGCCGACGAAGCGGGCCACGAAGTCCGAGGCCGGGTCGGTCAAGATGTCGGCCGGCGGCCCGAACTGGGCGAGCGTGCCGCCCTCCTGCATGACCGCGACGAGGTCGCCCATCTTGATCGCCTCGTCGATGTCGTGGGTGACGAAGACGATCGTCTTGGCCAACCCGGCCTGGAGGCGCAGGAACTCGTTCTGGAGACGCTCCCGGACGATCGGGTCGACCGCCCCGAAGGGCTCGTCCATGAGCATCACGGGCGGATCGGCGGCCAGGGCGCGGGCCACGCCGACGCGCTGGCGCTCGCCGCCCGAGAGCTCGTGCGGATAGCGGTCGCGCTGGGCGGCCGGGTCGAGGCCGACCATGGCCAGCAGCTCGTCCGTGCGCTCCCGCTGGCGCGCCTCGTCCCAGCCCAGCAGGCGGGGCACCGTGGCCACGTTCTGGCCGATGGTCTGGTGCGGGAAGAGGCCGACCTGCTGGATGACGTAGCCGATCCGCCGGCGGAGGGCGATGGGCTCCTCGGCCGCCACGTCCCGGCCGTCGATGAGGATCCGCCCGGCGCTCGGCTCGATGAGCCGGTTGACCATCTTCAGGCTGGTCGTCTTGCCGCAGCCCGAGGGGCCGACCAGGACGCAGATGCGCCCGGCCGGGATCTCCAGGGTGAGGTCGTTGACGGCGGCGCGAGCGTCCGGGTCCGGGCCGTAACGCTTGCTGACGTGCTCGAAGGTGACGGTCGCCGCCCCGCCTCCGGTGGCTGGCGTCTGGCTCACGGGTGGGACCGGCCTAGCCGGTGGCCGAGCTCAACGCCGTCGAGCAGATGCAGCTCCGCTCGGCCGGGATGCGCGGCACGAGGTCGTAGAGGAGCCGGCGCAGCTTGCCGATGTTGGCGTTGAAGACCTCCAGCACGGCCTCGTGGGTGACCGCCTCGATCTCGCCCTCGACGCCGACGTCGAAGTCGGTCACGAGCGAGACGTTGACGAAGCACATCTCCAGCTCGCGGGCGAGATA
>JBIOIE010000226.1:0-2581 GCA_044449605.1 Candidatus Limnocylindrales bacterium
ATACGGGCGCCGGGCCCGATCCCGGCGCCGTCGCCGCGATGGCGGCCGCGCGGCGTCGATGGGTGTGTCTCGACGTCGGCGAGACGCTCCTCGACGAGTCGCGCCTCTGGTCCGACTGGGCCGACGTGCTGGGCGTGCCCCGGCTGACGTTCATGGCCGCGTTCGGGGCCGCGATCGAACGGGGCGGAGAGTACCGGGACACCTTCGCGATCCTGGGCCAGGCCGACTGGCGCGACTTCCTGCCCCGAGTCCGCGAGCGCTACGGCACGTTCCGGGCCGAGGACCTCTACCCCGACGCGCTGCCTGCCCTGGCCGACCTGCGGGCATTCGGCTATCGCGTTGCCATCGCCGCCAACCAGCCGGCGCGACGGGGAGCCGAGTTGCGCGCCCTCGGCTTCGACCCCGAGGTCATGCTCATGAGCGAGGAGATCGGCGTCGACAAGCCGGCTCCCGCCTTCTTCGAGGCGACCCTCAGGAAGCTCGGGCGGCCCGACCCGGGCGACGTCGCCTACGTCGGCGATCGCATCGACAACGACGTGCTGCCGGCCAGCGCCGCGGGCATGCGCGCCGTGTGGCTGCGCCGCGGTCCGAACGGGGTGATCCCGGTCGGTTTCCCGCCCCAGGCCGCGCTCGTGGTCGACTCCCTGGCCGAGCTGGTCGAGCGGATCGAGGAATGCTGGGCTGGGACGCCGGTGGGTCGGCCGTGATGGTCGTTCGGGCGTAAGGCCTGTCGTGTACGCTCCCGCGCGACATGTCCGACCTTAGCCTCAGGATCATCGGCCCCGGGCCCGCCTACACGCGGCGTCGCGGTCGGACCTCCTCGTGCTACCTCGTCCGGGGCGGGGGCTCGGAGGTGGTCCTGGACATGGGCCACGGCTCGTTCGCGTCGCTCGGGGCGGTGATGGATCCGCGGGCGCTCGACGCCATCTTCATCAGCCACCTGCATCCCGACCACCACATCGACCTCGTGCCCATGCGCCACTACCTCAACTACGGCTGTCCGCAGGCGTCGACGGTGCCGCTCCACGCGCCCGACGGCATCCGGGCGCGCTACGACGCGCTCAACGATGAGGTGGGCTTCCTCGACGCGCTGCCGGGCTCGCCGCTCGTCGCCGGGACGACGCGCGTCGGCGGGCTGGTCGTCGAGGCGAAACGGGTCACCCACACCGACAGTTCGTACGGGTTCCGGGTTTCGCTGGCCGGCCGTGGCGGGGCCGGCCTGGTCTACTCGGGCGACTGCGGCCGGGCCGCCGACCTCGTCGCGCTGCTCCACCCGGGCGACACGCTCCTGTCCGAGGCGGCCTGGGGCGCCAACGCGTCGATCGAGGAGGTGCCCCACCTGACCGCCGCGGAGGCCGCGACCGCGGCACGGGACGGAGGGGCGGCCCGGCTGATCCTCACCCACGTCCTCGACGAGAGCCGGCCCATCGCCGCGCTGAACATCGCCCGGTCCATCTTCCCCGGTCCGGTCGAACTGGCCAGGCCCGGCCTCGAGGTCGACGTCCCGGACTGACTCCCCATCCGCGGCTGACTCCCCGTCCGGGGCCTCGCGCCGCGGACGGCCCTCTTCCCCTTGATGCATGCTGAAGCATCAACGCTCGCCGGCTCAGTCGCGCCGGCCCACTTCACGAGCGCCTACATGGACCGATCGCCAGGCGCGGCGATCTTGACCAGAGCCGTATTGCTGCTATGCTGCTTGATATGAAGACGCACTTCGTCGCCGTCCAGGCGCGCGGGACCGTGGCCCTCCCGGTCGATCTCCGCCGAAGGCTCCATCTCGACGAGCCCGGAGCCCAGCTCGAGGTCCTCGAACACGACGACGGCCTGGTCGAGTTGCGGCCGGTGCTGCCCGTGGCGGCCGACCAGCGCTGGTTCTGGACCGAGCGCTGGCAGGCCATGGAGCGCGAGGTCGACGAGCATCTGGCGGCCGGTCAGGTGACGGTCGTCGAAGGTCCGGACGCACTTTTCGCCCACCTCGAGGCAGCCGATCCGGGCACGCCGCGCTGACGTCCGGGGCGGACGGGTGAAATTCCAGCTCACACCCGCCTTCGAGGGCGACTGGGCGCGGCTCTCGGCGGACGAGCGGGCGACGTTTCGAACCGTGGTCACGAAGCAGTTCCATCCAGCGTGCGAGCGCCGTCGGGCGAACCCAGCAGCGCCCTGGCCGAAGGCACTGCGTGTGCGGGATGTCCAAGGTGCGCCGGGCATCTGGGAGATCACCTGGAGCTTCGCCGGGCCCGACGGAAGAGCCACCTTCGAATGGATCGAGATCGATGGCGAGCCGGCGATCCGCTGGCGCCGCATCGGAGGTCACGCCATCCTCGGGGCTCCATAAGTCAGCCGCGCAGGAGTCGGCGCAGGTCGTCCTCGGTCATCCCGGCCTCGCGCAGGATGTCCTCGAGTGTGCCCGCCTTCACGTCGCCGTGGTGGATGGGGATCGTGAGACGGCGGATCCGCCCGTCTCGTTCATGGCGGCGGAGGATCAGGTGCGATCCGTGTTGGCGAAGTTCCAGGAATCCAGCGCGCCCAAGAGCCGTCCGTAGCTGGCGCGCGGTGAACGGCATCCGCGGCCGCCCTGGTC
>JBIOIE010000227.1:0-2564 GCA_044449605.1 Candidatus Limnocylindrales bacterium
GCCGCGAAGCCGAGCCCGCCGACGAGGCCGGAGGCGAGGTCGCTGATGATGTCGCCGTTGAGGTTGGTGGTCACGATGATGTCGAACTGGGCCGGTTCCTTGACCAGCTGGTGGGCGGCGTTGTCGATGATGATGTGCTCGGCCGTGATACCCGGGTACTCGGGGGCCATCTGCTCGAAGATCCGTTTGAACATGCCCTCGGTCAACTTCATGATGTTGGCCTTGGTCGCGCAGCTGACCTTCGTGCGCCCCTCGCGGCGGGCCAGCTCGAAGGCGTAGCGGATGATCTTCTCGGAGCCCTTGCGGCTGATGATCTTGAGGCCGGCCGCGACGTCGGGCGTCTGCAGGTACTCGACGCCGGCGTAGAGGTCCTCGATGTTCTCACGCACGATGACGAGGTCCACGCCCTCGCCCGAGTAGCGGGTAGGCACGCCCGGCAGCTCGCGGGCGGGGCGCACGTTGGCATAGGTCTCGAAGAGCTTGCGCAGGGTGACGTTGGCGCTCTTCTCGCCGAAGCCGACGGGCGTCTCGAGGGGCCCCTTGAGGACCACCTTCGTGCGCTCGATCGACTCGCGCGTCTCGCGCGGGACGCCCGACGAGTCGCCGCGCTTGAAGACCTCGGCGCCGGCGTCCGCCTCTTCCCAATCGACGGCCACGCCGGCGGCCTCGATGATGCGGACCGCCGAACGGGTCACCTCGGGGCCGACGCCGTCCCCGGGGATGACGGTCACACGATGGCGTTGGGCGGCGGACATGCGGCTTCGGCTCCCTGGGACGCCTGCGGTCGGGTCGTGGGCAACCCCATCGTAGCCGCGAGGCAAACCTGCCGCCTCGAGGACCTGCCGCCTGTTGTGGCACCCGCCCACTCCCGCTGCCACCCTGAGTGGCGAACAACCCTTGGTCCGAGCGTGCTCACGCCGGCGAAGCGGCGATTCCAGTCGACTGACCGTGCTGAGACCCCCGGACGGCGGCCACTGGAAGTGGCGAGGGGTCCTTCTCAGCTGCGCCCCCGCAGGCGGCGCATGAAGTCGGCGTAGTCCTCGTACGGGGCGGCTGTCCGACGCCTGTCCACGGGGGACGCCCGAAGCCAGTCGGCACGCCGGCTGAGTGGATCGATGAGGGCCAGCGCCCTGGCCGGCGATGCCAGTGGCCGCGGCTCCGGCAGCCACGCTGCGAGGCCCGGAGCTCGAACGGGGAAGCCGGTCGCGAGCACCGGGCGGTTGGCTCGGATGCGATCAAGGTTGCGCTCGGTGTCGAGGATGAGCAAGCAGCCGACGATGAACCGAGGCCGCCATCCACGCGCCCGGGCAACCTCCCAGGCTTCCCGCTCGTACCAGCCAAGCGTGCGCTCGATGCGGCCGAGGTCCTCGATTTCGGTCTTCATCTCGTTGACCACCAGCGCCGCCGTTCGAGGTTCGAAGGCGAGCAGATCGATCCAGCCATGCGACCGGCCATGGGCGATCTCGACCTCGCGCGCCGTCTGCCATCCGGCTCGCTCGAAACGGCGCTGGACATACGCGACGCAGCGGGCGTGGGCGGGCTCGACTTGCCTGCGCCGATCCGCGAGGAATGGCGCCTGCAGATCCAGGCTCGCCCGGATACCGAGGGCATCGATCAATGCCGCCGCGGTCGCGAGCGAGATGTCACCCTCGGCTCGTTCGGTCTTGCCCACCATGGTTCGCGATAATCGGGCCCTATGGCCGAGTTCGGCCTGGGTCCATCCGATGGCAAGCCGGGTTTGGCGAGTGGACCTGGCGATGACGGCTCGGAGATCGCGATGGGTGGCTCCCATGTCGGTCTGTGTAGCACGAACCACTTTGCGCCGACTCACGCGCGGCTCAACGGACGCTCGATCCGCTGGCCACTCCAGGTGACGGGCAACGGATGCGGCGAGCGTGGCCCGTTCTCCGATCCGGGCGATTCCAGTGGCTAGGCGTGCTTGGATGTCCTGCCGCCGACCACTGGCAGTGGCACGTGCTGCCGCCGGGGCGGCGCTAGACTGCGCGCCATGCGCATCTTCGAGGGCCGACACCTGACCGAGGTGGACGTCGGTTAACTCCGCCGGCTGATCGCCGCGTGGCCACGGGTCGCGATCGACCTCGGCACCGGCGATGGACTGGCCGTGCGGGCCCGTGCCCGTGCCGAGCCGACGACGCTCGTGCTCGGCATCGACAGCAACGCCGCGGGCATGGCCGCGGCGGCTTCGCGCGCCGCCCGGGGCTCCCGCCGGGGTGGCCTGGCCAATGCGTGCTTCCTGGTGGCGGCCGTTGAGGGGCTCCCGGCGGTCCTCGCTGGCACCGCCGACCTGGTCACGATCCAGCTCCCCTGGGCCGCCCTGCTGCGCGGGCTGGTGCACGGAGACGAAGCCTTCACCGGCCCCATCGCGGCGCTGGTCAAGCCCGGCGGCGAGTTGCGGCTTCTCCTGTCGGTCACCGAACGGGAGGCCGGCAACGGACTCGAGATCCTGGGAGCGGCCGATCTCGCCAGGCTGACCCGGGCACTCGAGGGACAGGGCCTCCGCGGGGTCGAGTGCCGCCCGGCCACGGCCGCAAACGTCGCGGCGA
>JBIOIE010000228.1:0-2562 GCA_044449605.1 Candidatus Limnocylindrales bacterium
AGCGAGCCCGGGATGTGCTTGGCGTTGAAGGCCCAGCGGTTGAGGGCCATGATCAGCTTGAAGTCCGCGCCATCGTCGAGCATCGCCTTCAGCTCATCGCGCCCGATCGTGCGGATCGGCTCGGGGCCCAGCGCCGCACTCTGGCGAGGCTGGTCGGTCGGCGCGGTCACGCGGCGGTCCTCGGCTTGCGCGGCTGCGGCGGCTTGGGGTGCTGGATCCAGTACTCGATGAACTCCGTGGCGCGCCCGACCCGGTCGAAGCGGACCAGCCAGAGGTTCTCGTAGGTGATCGACGGCTTCACGTATGTCGTGCGCCCGCGGATGACCCCGAGGTCGCCATCGACGGCCAGGACCTCGAACTCGAACTGCCAGTTGCCGGGCGTGTCCTTGCGTTCCAGCCACCCGGCGACGATGACGTCGCGGCCGTGCCAACCCTGGGCCATGGGCGTCGGCCGGTAGACGGCCTCGGACGTGAACAAGGCCCCGATCTCGGCCGGCTCGTTCGATGTCCAGGCCCGGACGTAGCGCTCCACCCAGGCGTGTGCTGCGGCGCGATCGACCATGAGGCGGTCATGGTATGCCGCCGGCTCCCCCTGGGTCGACGTCGGCTGCGGGACCGGGGGTGACGGCCGTCAGGCGATCTGGATGACGAGCTTGCCCCGGACGTGACCCGTGGCCATCTCGGCCAGGGCCTCGGCGGTCCGCTCCAACGGGAACACCTTGATCGGCGGGACGCGTAGTTGGCCCCCATCGATGATGGCGGTCAACTCCGGCAGCCGCGCCGCCGGCAGGCGAGCGGCGCTGGCGAACCGGACGCCGCGCGCTTCGAGTCCGGGCACGGCCGCGGCGACGCCGCGGCCGATCGTCGAGACAACGATGCCTCCCGGGCGCACGGTCCGGCCAAGCTCGGCCACGCGGTCGGCGTCGCCGTGGAGGTGAACGAGCACGTCGATGCCGTCCGGGTACGCCGCCTGGAGCTGGTCGGCGACGTTGCCGCGGGCGTAGTCGATGGTCGCGGCCGCGCCGTATTCGCGCGCCTGCGCGGCGCTGGAACCGCTGGCCACGGCCACCACGATCGCTCCCCGGAGGGCGGCGAACTGGGTCACGAAGCTGCCGACCCCGCCGGTCGCCCCGACGACCACGACGATCTGCCCGGGCTTCGGGTCGGCGGCCTCGATGACGCCGAGGGCGGTGAGCCCCGCATGGGGCACCGCGGCGGACTGGGTCAGGTCCAGCGTGGTCGGCTTGGGCGCCACCGTGTCGGCGGCCACGACGACCGACTCGGCGAAGCTGCCCGCGCCGGCGAACGGCTTGACGACGACCCCGTAGACCTGGTCGCCCACCGCGAACCGGTCGACGCCGGATCCGACCGCGTCGACGACGCCGGCGAAGTCGATGCCGGGCACGAATGGGAAGCGGTGCTCCTGGTACTCCTTCATGCGCCCGGCGATGTAGAAGGGATCGATGACGTTGACGCCGGCCGCGTGGACGGCGACGCGGACCTCGCCCTCGCCCGGCTCGCGCGACGGCATGTCCTGGACGGAGCCCTCGGCTCCGAATTCGGTGATGGCAAAGGCGCGTGGTGACATCGGGGTTCCCTTGAAGCGTCGGAGTGAGAAGTTGCTCGCGCAACTATACTGCGCGACGGCCGACCCGTCCCATCCGCTCCCGGCAGCCGCGTGGGGGCCGGCGTTTGACAACCGCTGAGCACGGCCCATGATTGAGCGCCCGGCCGAAACGACCCCAGGAGATGCGATGCCCCTCTATCTCGACACCCACAAGCACGTCGAAGGCCTCACCAGAGAAGCGGTCGCCGAGGCGCACGCGGCCGACCTGGCCGTCCAGGCCAAGCACGGCGTGAGCTACGTCCGCTACTGGTACGACGAGGCGACGGGCAAGGTCTTCTGCCTCGCCGAGGCGCCCAACCCCGAGGCCTGCGCCGCCGTCCATCGCGAGGCCCATGGGCTCCTTGCCGACGAGATCACCGAGGTCAAAGAGGGAGCGTAGCCAGGGCCTCGTTGGGGGTCATCAGCCGGCCCTCGCGACGCGCGGCTTCGAAACGCTCACCGCCCAGTCGGGCCTCGAGTTCGGCCACGTTCTGGTCGTGCGCGGCGGCCGCCTGGGGCGGCACGATCGCCCGGATCGATTCGCGCAGCGAGTCGGCGGCGCCCTGGAGGCGAGCGGCGGCCTCGGCATCGTCCCTGGCCACGGCCCCGGCGAGGCCCTCGATGGCGCCCGCCAGGCCGGGCATGTCGCCCAGGTCCTGGCGGATGGCCAGGCTCTGGCGGAACAGCCCTCGAGCTCGGCGGGTGTCGCCGTCGGAGAGGGCCAGCTCGGCCAGCTGGGTCATCACGCGCGCCACGCCCCGCCGGTCACCGATCTCCTCGAGGATGGCGAGCGCTTCGACGTGGAGCGATCGGGCCTCCTCCCGGTCGCCCGCCCGGCTCGTCGTCCGCGCGAACGCATCGATCGCGAACGCCTCCATCCAGCGATCGCCAAGCTCGCGGATCATGGCCAGGATCCCCTGGTGCAGCTCGCGGGCGACATCGACGTCACCCTGACG
>JBIOIE010000229.1:0-2553 GCA_044449605.1 Candidatus Limnocylindrales bacterium
GTCGAGTCGACGCTGAATTCGCTGCCGGCGTTGAAGCCGTACCAGCCGAACCAGAGCAGGCCGGTGCCGAGGGCCACGAGCGGGATGCTGTGGGCGCCGGTCTCTACGACCTTGCGCCGGCCGACGTAGATGACCGAGGCCAGGGCGGCCATGCCCGCCAGGGCATGGACGACGATGCCGCCGGCGAAGTCGAGCACGCCGAGGGTGGCCAGCCAGCCCCCGCCCCAGATCATGTGCACGAAGGGGAAGTAGACGAACAGCAGCCAGAAGGTCAGGAAGAGCATGTAGGCCTTGAAGGTCACCCGGCCGACGAAGGCGCCCGTGATCAGGGCGGGGGTGATGATCGCGAACATCATCTGGTAGGCCACGAAGACGATGAGCGGGATCGTCGCGTTGAGGGTCGACGGCGTTTGGAGGGTGATGCCGCGCAGGAACGCGGCGTCAAGGTTGCCGACGATGCCGCCGGCGCCGCCGCTGAAGCAGAGCGAGTAGCCGACCACGAACCAGACGACGGTCGTCCAGCCCAGCGAGACGAAGCTCTGGAACATGATCGCGAGCACGTTCTTGCGCGAGACGAGCCCGCCGTAGAAGAAGGCCAGGCCCGGCGTCATGAGCATCACGAGGCTCGTGGCCAGGAGCATGAAGCCGGTGTTGCCGGTATCGAGGTTGGGCATCCGCGTTCTCCCGCTGGGCGGTCTCGAGGCCTACATGCTAGGCCGTCGGCAGGCGGTCTGCGGCGGCCTCAGGCCACGGGCGGCAGCAGCTCCGCGAGGGGGACCGCGGGGTCCGCGAGGCGACCCAGGTCCGGCGTGGCATGCGACTCGACGAGCCGGGCGATCGTCGGCGAGACGTCCGGCACCCGGGCGTTGAGGCCGGCCACCACCTTCCCGCCATCGAGCCAGAAGGCGCAGAACGAGCCCGATTCCGGCACGCCCCGGAACAGCAGGCGGTCCCAGTGCGACGGGTGGCCGACATACTCGATGGAGAAGTCCCACTGGTCCGAGTAGAAGTACGGCGCCCGGGCATACGCCGTGCCGCGACCCAGCACGGACTTCGCCACGGCGATGCCCTGGCGGCGGGCGTTGTCCCAGTGCTCGACGCGGATCCGCTCGCCGAACGTCGGGTTCCAGGCCGCGGCGATGTCGCCGATGGCGAAGACGGCCGGGTCGGACGTGCGCAGGTACTCGTCCACCTCGACGCCGTCGCCGACGGTGAGGCCGGCCGCCCGGGCCAGCTCGTCGCGGGGACTCGCGCCGACGCCGGCGACCACGACGGTGCCGTCCACCGTCCGGCCGTCGACAAGGCGGAGGCCCTCCGCCCGGCGCTCGCCCAGCACGGCCTCGACCCGCGCGTCGGTGACGAGCCGCACGCCGTGGCCAAGGTGGAGGTCCCGGTAGACGGCCCCGATCTCGGGCCCCATGACCCGCTCCAGGGGCAGCTTGCCGGTCATGACCATCGTCATCTCGACCCCGAGCTGCTGGAGCGAGGCCGCGACCTCGGCGCCGATCCAGCCGCCGCCGACGACGACCGCGCTGCCGGCCGCCAGGGCCGCGGCGCGCAGCGCATCGGCCTCGTCGACCGTGCGCAGCGTGAAGACGCCGAGCAGGTCGCCGCCCGGGCCGGGCAGCGGCCGCGCCGCCGAGCCGGTGGCCAGCACGCAGCGCCAGAAGCGGATGCGCCGGCCGCCCTCCAGGCGCACCGTCCGGGCGTGGAGGTCGAGGCCGGCGACCCGCGTGTTCGTGAGGACGTCCACGTCGGCGGCGGCCCAGCCGGCCGGCTCCATGACCCGGATGCCGGCCCGATCCTTCTCGCCGCGCAGGTAGTCCTTGGAGAGCGGCGGGCGCTCGTAGGGCACCTCCGGCTCGTCGGTCAGCAGGATCAGGCGGCCGTCGAAGCCCTCCTTGCGCAGGTTCGTGGCGGCCCGCGCAGCGGCCAGCCCGCCGCCGACGATGACCACGTTCCGCTTCGCCATGCTCCGCCTCCGCTGTATCGTGGCGCCTAGTCTGCCAGAGGACGCACGATGGCCTGGAAGAAGTCGCCCGAGTCGCTGATCGCGCTCTTCGACGAAGTTGCGCCCCGCCAAGCCCCGAGCGGCCCGCCGGTCGAGCGCCGCAAGATGTTCGGCTACCCGGCCGCCTTCGTGCACGGCAACATGTTCGCGGGGCTCTTCCAGGACCGGCTGATGATGCGGCTCGCGGAGGCAGAACGGGCCGAGTTCCTGGCCATGCCCGGGGCGCGGCCCTTCGAACCGATGCCCGGCCGGCCGATGACCGGCTACTTCGAGGCGCCGGCCGCCCTGCTCGGCGATCCCGACGCCCTGCGCGGCTGGCTCGATCGGTCGCTGGCCTACGCGGTCACGCTGCCGCCGAAGCCGGGCAAGGGCTGAAGCGGTCTACACTCGGGACCAACCTACCGGCCAGCCCAAGTGGCCAAGTCAAGGAGAGATCCGATGCCGCGCAACGTTCGGGGAGCCCTGCTCCAGGCCGAGTGGACCGGCGACAAGGAATCGATGATCCAGAAGCACGAGCGCTACGCGCACGAGGCGTCGAAGCA
>JBIOIE010000230.1:0-2538 GCA_044449605.1 Candidatus Limnocylindrales bacterium
CGCGACTCATTGGTCATCCTCTTCCTGATCGGTGCTGTGGTCGTCAGCGAGTTGCTGGCCGAGGCGTTCCGGCTCGCCCGTTATGGCGACCCGGAGGCGGGCTGGGAGGTCGTCGCGGCGCCGTTGTCCGGGTTCGTCGCCAGCCTCGACCCGCGCCTCCTCGAGGGCCTGTTCGCGATCTTCTGGTGGCTCAACATCGCGAGCGTCTGCTTCTTCCTCGTCTACCTGCCGCGGTCGAAACACCTCCACATCGCGACCGCCTTCTTCAACACGGCCCTGCGCAAGCTGCGGCCGCGGGGGGAGTTGCCGGCCATGGACCTCGAAGCCGAGACGGCCCGCTTCGGCGTCAAGACCATCGAGGACCTCGGCTGGAAGGACCTCCTGGACGGCTTCACGTGCACCGAGTGCGGCCGTTGCCAGAACGCCTGCCCGGCCTGGGCGACGGGCAAGCCGCTGAACCCCAAGACCCTGATCATGGGCCTGCGCGACATGGCCGTGCACGCCGAGGCCGGCGTCGGGCTGCTGCCGAGCGTGCCCTTCATCCGGCCGTCCGACGCGCCGGGCAAGCCGGCCGGAGCCGCGACGAAGGACGCCCTCGGGCGGCCCATCGTGGACACCGCGATCCCCTATGACGCGGTCTGGGATTGCGTGACCTGCGGCGCCTGCGTCGAGGCCTGCCCGGTGCTCATCGAGCACGTCGACAAGATCGTCGGGCTGCGCCGCAACCTCGTGCTCGAGGAGAGCCGCTTCCCCCAGGAGCTGGCGGGGGCCTTCCGGAGCATGGAGGGCAGCGGCAACCCCTGGGGCCAGCCACCCTCGGCGCGGCTCGATTGGACGCGGGGCCTGCCCTTCGCCGTGCGCACCGTCGCCGACGTCGCGGCCGCGGGTGAGTTGGACGATCTTGAGGCCATCTACTGGGTTGGCTGCGCGGCCGCCTTCGACGCCCGCAACCAGAAGGTGGCGCGGGCCGTGGCGACCTGCCTCGAGGCGGCCGGTGTTCGTTTCGCGATCCTCGGCCAGGAGGAGTCGTGCACCGGCGACCCGGCCCGCCGGATGGGCAATGACTACGTCTTCCAGATGCTGGCGGCCGCCAACGTGGAGACGCTCGATCGCTACCGGACCGGCGAGCGCACGATCATCACGGCCTGCCCCCACTGCTTCAACAGCCTGGGGACCGAATACGCGCAGCTGGGCGGGCACTACCAGGTCGTCCACCACACGACCTACCTGGCGGGGCTGCTGGCGTCCGGACGGCTGCTGGCCGCGCCCGACGACGGAGGCACGGTGACCGTCCACGACTCCTGCTACCTGGCCCGCTACAACGGCATCGTCGCCGCGCCGCGGGAGGTCCTCGCGGCGGCCGGGGTCCAGATCGCCGAGATGGAGCGCTCGGGTCGCCAGACCTTCTGCTGCGGAGCCGGCGGCGGACGGATGTGGATGGAGGAGGGGCGGGGCACCCGCATCAACGCCGAGCGCACCCGCCAGGTGCTCGAGACCGGCGTCGACACGGTCGCCACCGCCTGCCCCTTCTGCATGGTCATGCTCCACGAGGGGCTGGCCGACGCGCGGCCGGGCGGCGAGGTCGTGGCCAAGGACGTCAGCGAGCTGCTCGCCGCGCGCCTGGCGGCGAACCCGGAGCGACGCCTGCCCGTCGTCCGGAGCTAGCCCGCGCGCTACGATCGGCCCGTGAACGATCGCGCTACGCAGATGGCCTACACGC
The DNA here is from genome assembly GCA_044449605.1 of Candidatus Limnocylindrales bacterium. Lineage (GTDB taxonomy): Bacteria > Chloroflexota > Limnocylindria > Limnocylindrales > CSP1-4 > CSP1-4. The sequence goes on from JBIOIE010000230.1 coordinate 1,721, forward strand.
TGAGCGAAGAACAGCGCGCCCTCCGGGACGCGGTCCGGGACTTGGCCGACGCGCGCATCGCTCCCCGGGCCGCGGCGATCGACGAGAGCGCCGAGTTCCCCTGGGACGTCGTCGAGCTGCTCGCCTCGCACGACGTGCTGGCCTTGCCCTTCCCCGAGGCCTACGGAGGGCTGGGCGGCGAGCTGTTGTCGGTCTGCCTGGCCATCGAGCAGATCAGCCGGGCCTGCGCCACGAGCGGCCTCATCCTCGCCGTCCAGGAACTGGGCTCGCTGCCCCTGCTCCTCGCCGGGACCGCGGAGCAGCACGCCCGCTGGCTGCCCGACCTGGCCGCCGGCCGGGCGTTGGCGGCCTTCGCGATCACCGAGTCGGAGGCCGGCTCGGACGCCGCGGCCGTTCGGACGAAGGCCGTCGCCGATGGTGACGGCTGGCGCCTCGACGGGTCGAAGCGCTTCATCAGCCAGGGCAGCGTCGCCCGCCTGGTGACGGTCTTCGCGGTCACCGACCCATCGCCCGAGGCCGCCCGCGCCAAGCGCCACCTGAGCTGCTTCGTCGTCGAGGCCGGGACTGCGGGCTTCAGCGTCGGCCGGATCGAGCACAAGATGGGCATCCGCGGCTCGCCCACGGCCGAGTTGCTCTTCGAGGACTGCCGCGTCCCCGATACGAACCGGGTCGGCGAGGTGGGCGCGGGCTGGTCGATCGCCCTGCGCACGCTCGATCGCAGCCGGCCGGGCATCGCCGCCCAGGCCGTCGGCATCGCCCAGGGCGCCCTCGAGGCCGCTAGCCGCTACGCGGCCGAGCGGCGCCAGTTCGGCAAGCGC
>JBIOIE010000231.1:0-2538 GCA_044449605.1 Candidatus Limnocylindrales bacterium
CCGGCGGCCTTCGCCTTCAACGTCGAGCGCGAGTACGAGCGCAACGGCGAGCGCTACCAGCTTCTGCGCTGGGCCCAGACCGCCTTCCGCGACCTGCGCGTCGTGCCCCCCGGCACGGGCATCATCCACCAGGTCAACCTGGAGTTCCTGGCCCCGGTCGTCACGGAGAGCACCGATGCGCACGGCCGCGTGGCCTTCCCGGACACGCTCGTCGGCACCGACTCGCACACGACGATGATCAACGCCCTGGGCGTCCTGGGCTTCGGCGTCGGCGGCATCGAGGCGGAGGCGGTGCTCCTCGGCCAACCCCTCTACCAGCCCATGCCGCGCATCGTGGGGGTCCGCCTGACGGGCGACCTGCCGCGCGGCTCGACCGCCACCGACCTCGTCCTCGTGGTGACCGAGATGCTGCGCGGGTTCGGCGTCGTCGGCGCCTTCGTCGAGTTCGCCGGCGACGGGCTGGCGGGCCTCTCGCTCGCGGACCGGGCCACGATCAGCAACATGAGCCCCGAGTTCGGGGCCACGGCGACGCTCTTCCCGATCGACGACGAAACGCTCGCCTACCTGCGCCTGACCGGCCGCCCGGCCGAGAGGGTCGCGCTCGTCGAGCGGTATGCGAAGGAGCAGGGCCTCTGGCGGAGCCGCGGGTCGGGGCCGGTCTTCGACGCCGCCCTGGAGCTGGACCTCGCGACCGTCGCGCCGTCGGTGGCTGGCCCGCGACGGCCGCAGGACCGGGTGGTCCTGCCCGACCTGCCGGCGAGCTTCCAGCGCGCCTTTCCGCGCAGCCGGCCCGGCGGTGCGACCGCGGCGGCCGAATCGCGGCTGACCGACGAGGGCGGCCAGACCGGCCTCACCGAGGACGGCGTGGTCACGATCGAGATGGGCGGCCGGCCGATCGTCTTCGGCCAGGGCTCGGTGGCCATCGCCGCCATCACCTCGTGCACGAATACGTCCAATCCCACGGTGATGGTCGGGGCGGGCCTGCTCGCCCGCAACGCCCGTCGCCGCGGCCTGCTCGTTTCGCCCGCCGTGAAGACCTCACTTGCGCCCGGCTCCCGGGCCGTGACCGGCTACCTCGAAGCAGCCGGCCTGATGCAGCCGCTCGAGGAGCTGGGTTTCGCCCTGGCCGGCTACGGCTGCACCACCTGCATCGGCAACTCCGGGCCCCTCGACGAGACGGTCGCGGCAGCCATCGAGTCGAGCGACTTGACGGTGGCCGCGGTCCTCTCCGGCAACCGCAACTTCGAGGGACGGATCCATCCCCTGACCCGGGCCAGCTACCTCGCCTCACCGCCCCTGGTGGTCGCCTTCGCGCTGGCCGGCCGGATCGACATCGACCTGACCCGGGAGCCGCTGGGCTTCGACGACGACGGCGCCCCCGTCTTCCTGGCCGACATCTGGCCGTCGCCCGAGGAGATCAAGAGCGTCATCTCCGACTCGATCGATCCGGAGCTGTTCCGGCGGACATATGCGGTCGTCTTCGAGGGCGACGAGCGCTGGCGGGCGCTGGCCATCCCGGCCGGCGATCGCTACGCCTGGGATCCCGACTCGACCTACATCGCCCGGCCGCCCTACTTCGACGGCCTGACCGCGACCCCGCCGCCGCTGGCCGACATCGTCGCCGCCCGGGCCCTCGTCGTGATCGGCGATTCGGTGACCACCGACCACATCTCGCCCGCGGGCTCGATCGCGCCCTGGTCGCCCGCAGGGCAGTGGCTCCAGGAGCACGGCGTCGGGCCCCTCGAGTTCAACTCCTACGGCGCGCGTCGCGGCCATCACGAGGTGATGATGCGCGGCACGTTCGCCAACATCCGCCTGCGCAACGCCCTTGTCGAGGGCCGCGAGGGCCCCTACACCCTCCACCTGCCCGACGGCGAGGAGGCCTTCATCTACGACGCTGCGATGCGCTACCGCGCGGAGGGCGTGCCGCTCATCGTCCTCGCCGGCCGCGAATACGGGATGGGCTCATCGCGCGACTGGGCCGCCAAGGGCACCGGGCTGCTGGGGGTCCGGGCGGTGATCGCGGAGAGCTACGAGCGTATCCATCGCTCCAACCTCGTGGGCATGGGCGTGCTGCCCCTCCAGTTCGAGGCGGGCCAGAGCGTGGCTTCGCTCGGCCTGGATGGGCGCGAGGCCTTCAGCATCGCCGGTATCGCCGACGGCCTGACCGTCGGGGCCAGGCTGACCGTGGTGGCCCGGGCGGATGACGGCGGAGAGCGTCGATTCAACGTCCGGGCGCGTCTTGACGGGCCGATCGAAGTGGGTTACTACCGCCATGGCGGGATCCTGCCCGCGGTCCTGCGGCGGTTGGCCGGGATCGCGGAGGCCTAGGCGGGACAGATCCGGTTCGGCCAGGCGAGCTCCTGGCAGTGGGAAGGGAGAGCAGCGATGACGGACCAGGGATCTGCACCGATGCCGATCGACGCGGCCTCTACGCCCGAGCCGACAGCCTCGCCGGGAAGCGAAGCGCCGATGGCGCCGCCGGCATCGGGCTGGGTCCAGCCCCCGCCGCCGCCCCCACCAGCTGCTTCCCCGGCC
>JBIOIE010000232.1:0-2510 GCA_044449605.1 Candidatus Limnocylindrales bacterium
CGCGCCGCGCCGATCTCCTCGCCCGAGGCGAGGACGACGCCGGTCGCCCGGCCCTCCTTCGTCGTCACGGCAACGACCTCGGCGCCCGTGCGGACCTCCGCGCCGAACGCTCGGGCCGCGACGGCCAGGGCCTCCGCGAGCGCACCCGGCCCGCCGCGGGCGTAGATCGTCTCGCCCGCCGCCCCGCTGTCGTTGCCGGCCGCGTCCATGAGCAGGTTCGTCGCCGTGCCCCCGGACCACGGCCCGGCGGCCGCGAAGCGCACGCCTCGCCAGGCGATCGCGGCCCGGATCGCGTCGGTCTCGAAGGCCTCGGCCACGAAGTCGGCCACGGCCATGGGCAGGACGCGCAGGATCGTCCGGGCGTCGAGCTTGCCGAGGCCACGGAACGCGCGCCCGAGGCGCAATCCGGCCAGGGCGTCCATGAGGCCCGGACCGGCGATGTCGGGCGGGGTCTCGTCGCCGAGGTCGGCCATGAAGCGGCCCAGGGCACGGACCTGGCGGTCGAAGCCGGGATAGGCATCGGCGTCGTGGGCGGAACGGGCCCGGAGACCCTCGGCCGTGGCCGCGACATCGCCGCGCAGGGTGATCGCGTTGCCGTCCGGCGACGGCGCGAAGACGCGCACCTCTGGCGCCAGGAGGACGAGGCCGTGGCGCTTCAGCTCGAGGTCGCGGACGACGGTCGGCCGCAGCCGGCCGACGGTGTGGAGGAGCGCCGGGACGCGCGCCCCGGGGCTCAGCTCGACGGTGTCGGCGATGCCGCCGACCCGCTCGCGGCGCTCCAGGACGAGCGTGCGCAGGCCGCCCTTGGCGAGGTACCCGGCGGTGACCAGGCCGTTGTGCCCGGCGCCGACGACGATCACGTCCCAGGCTCGCTCGGCCATCTCAGGCCGCCTTCCGGCCGCGTGAACGGAGCAGCTCCAGGGCCGCCAGGCGGCCGTTGGCGCCCATGATCCCGCCGCCCGGATGGGTCGACGAGCCGCACAGCCAGAGGTCGCGGATGGGGGTCCGGAAGCGGGCGTAGCCGGGCACGGGCCGGCTGAAGAAGAGCTGTTCGAGGGTCAGCTCGCCCTGGAAGATGTTGCCCTCGGTCAGCCCGGTGATGCGCTCGATGTCGAGCGGGGTGTGGACCTGGCGGCCGACGATGATCTGGCGGATGTTCGGGGCCCGTTCGGCGATCGTGTCGATGACCGCGTCGCCGAAGGCCTCGCGCTGATCGTCCCAGGTGCCCAGGCTGGGGTCGAGCTTGTAGGGCGCGTACTGCACGAAGCAGCTGATGACGTGCTTGCCCGGCGGGGCCATCGTCGGGTCGACGAGCGTGGGGATGATCATGTCGACGTAGGGCCGGCGGCTGAAGCGACCGTACTTGGCGTCGTCGTAGGCCTGCTCCATGTAGTCGAGCGAAGGGCTGAAGCTGATCGCCCCGCGCAGGTGCTCCCCCTCCCCGGGCAGGCAGGTGAAGTCGGGCAGCCGGTCGACGGCGAGGTTGACCTTGCCCGAGGAGCCCCGGAACTTGAAGCGGCGGACCTCCGCCTCGAAATCGGGCTCGAGGGTGCCCGGCTCGAGCAGGTCGATGAAGGTCCGGCGCACGTCGGTCGAGGCCAGCACGGCGGACGCGCCGATCTCCTCGCCGCTCTCGAGGACCACGCCGGTCGCGCGCCCGTCGCGGGTCAGGATGCGCGCCACCGGCGCCTCGGTCCGGATCTCGGCGCCGAACGCGAGGGCCGCGGAGGCGATGGCCGCGCTGATCCCTCCGGTGCCGCCCTTGGGGATGCCCCAGGCCCGGAAGGCGCCGTCGATCTCGCCCATGTAGTGGTGGAGCAGGACGTAGGCAGTGCCCGGCGAGCGCACGCCGAGGTAGGTGCCGATGATGCCCGAGGCGGACATCGTGGCCTTGAGCGGCTCGGTCTCGAACCACTGGCCCAGGAAGTCTGCGGCGCTCATCGTCATGAGCTGAACGAAGACCGCCTGTTGCTGCTCGGGCAGCCGCTGGAAGGCGCCGACGAGGCCGGCGAGGGGCAGGAACTGGCGCGGGTCGTTGCCGGTCGGGTCGGGCGGGACCATGCCCAGGATGGGCTTGATGAAGCGGGCCATCTCGACCATCAGCTGGCCGTACTCGCCGTACGCCTCGGCGTCCATGGCCGACCAGCGGCGCAGCTCGCGCACCGTCCGGCCGTGGTCGTTGACCCGCCACAGGTAGTCGCCGTCGAGCGGCGTGAACGTCCCGTCGAGGGGCAGGATGTCGAGGCCGTGGGCGGGCAGGTCCAGCTCCCGGATGATCTCCGGGCGCAGGAGCGAGACGACGTACGAAAACGTCGAGAAGCGGAAGCCGGGCACGATCTCCTCGGTCGCCGCGGCGCCACCGAGGACGTGGCGGGCCTCGAGGACGAGCGTCCGCAGGCCGGCCCGGGCCAGGTAGGCCGCGCTGATCAGGCCGTTGTGACCGCCACCGATGATGACCGCGTCGTAGGCCTGGGGCACCCTGCTTCTCCTCGCTGATCCCGGCGCGGGAC
>JBIOIE010000233.1:0-2504 GCA_044449605.1 Candidatus Limnocylindrales bacterium
GGGGCGGCCGAGGGCTGCTATCTCGTCGTGGCCCGGGCCGAGGGCCGGGAGGTCGCCGGCATGGTCGTGCCCCGGCTCGGCGACCGCGCCTACTACGTCCATGGCGCCTCGCGCCGGACGGGCGGCACCCGCGACGCCTACGGCTCGTACGCCGCCATGGCCGCGCTCTTCCGGCGGCTGGCAAGTGACGGCGTTCGGGTCCTGGACCTGTGGGGCGTGACCGAACCCGGCGACTCGGACGCCGACCCGGCCTGGGCCGGCTTCTCGGCCTTCAAGCGTCAGTTCGGTGGCCGGCCGCTGCGCCACCCGGGCACCTTCGACCTGGTCGTCAGCCCGTCCTGGTACGCGCTGCGCGATCTCGGCGAGCGCCTGCGCGGCGGCTGAGACCACTCCGCCGCGCCCCGCGGACCAGCCTCGCCCGGCGGGGCGCCGGGGAGCCGCACGCTACACTGGACGAGCGTGACCATCGAGCCTGCCACCTCCGCCGCCCCGGCGCGTGGCGGCCGCCGCCAGTCGGCCGCCATGGCCATGAGCCAGCGCGCCATCGACGCCCAGGCACGGACGCTCGTGAAGACCGTCCGCGAGCACTATCCGCAGGCCGACCTGGCCCCCATCGAGCGGGCGTACCGCTTCGCCGCCGAGGCCCATACCGGCCAGACGCGGGCCTCGGGCGAGCCCTACGTGACCCACCCCATCGCCAGCGCCCAGATCCTGGCCGACCTGGGCATCGACCCGGTGGCCATCCAGGCGGCCCTGCTCCACGACGTGCCCGAGGACACCGACTACGCCCTGCCCGACATCGAGGAGCGTTTCGGGGCCGACGTCGCCCGCCTCGTCGACGGCGTTACCAAGCTGTCCCGGCTGTCGACCCACAGCCACGAGCAGCACCAGGCGGAGAACATCCGCAAGATGTTCCTGGCCATGGCCGAGGACGTCCGGGTCGTGCTCATCAAGCTGGCCGACCGGCTCCACAACATGCGCACCCTGGGCGCCCTGCCGGCCGAGAAGCGCCAGCGCATCGCCCGCCAGACGGCCGAGATCTACGCCCCCCTCGCCGAGCGGCTGGGCATCTGGCAGATCAAGTGGGAGCTCGAGGACCTCGCCTTCAAGGAGCTCGAGCCCGAGGCCTTCAAGCAGCTCGCGACGCAGCTGGAGACCCGCCGCAAGTCGCGCGAGGTGTACATCGAGCGGGCCGTCGCGACGCTCCACGATGCCCTCGCCGCGGCCGGCATCGAGGCCGAGCTGTCCGGGCGGCCGAAGCACATCCAGAGCATCTGGCGAAAGATGCAGCGCAAGGGCGCGGAGCTGGGCGAGATCTACGATGTCTACGCCGTGCGCGTCCTGGTCGACGAGCTGAAGGACTGCTACGCTGCCCTCGGCGTCGTCCATTCCCTCTGGCGGCCCATCCCCGGCCAGTTCGACGACTACATCGCGATGCCCAAGGGCAACCTCTACCAGAGCCTGCACACGGCCGTCATCGCCCTCGACGGCAAGCCCCTCGAGGTCCAGATCCGGACCCAAGCCATGCACCGCGTGGCCGAGGTCGGCATCGCCGCCCACTGGCGCTACAAGGAAGGCCCGGTCGGCAAGAACGACCGCGACTACGACGCCAAACTGGCCTGGGTCCGCCAGCTCATCGAGTGGCAGCGCGAGGTCAGCGACGCCACCGAGTTCGTGGAAGGCCTCAAGCTCGACGTCTTCCAGGACCAGGTGTTCGTGTTCACCCCGAAGGGCGAGGTCAAGGACCTGCCGGCCGGCTCGACCCCGCTCGACTTTGCCTACCGCATCCACACCGACGTCGGTCACCGGACCATCGGGGCCAAGGTCAACAATCGGCTCGTGCCCCTCGAATACCGGCTCAAGACGGGCGACATCGTCGAGGTCGTGACCACTAAGGCCGCCCACGGGCCCTCGCGCGACTGGCTGAAGATCGTGCGCACGACCCACGCCCGGGAAAAGATCCGCCAATGGTTCAAGCGCCGCGAGCGGGACGAGAACATCGTCCATGGGCGCGAGGCGCTGGACCGCGAGCTGCGTCGCCTTGGGCGCACCTCCCTGGAGCGTCTCGGGCCGGAGAAGCTGAGCGAGATGGCGACCGCCTATCGCTATCCGTCGGTCGACGACCTGTTGGCCGCGGTCGGCTATGGAGCGGTCGGCGCCCAGGCCGCGGTGATGCGCCTCGGGGTCGTCGACGACACGAGCGAGAAGGTCCTGCCCGCGGTCGCGCCGCCCGCGCCGCCGCGCACCGGCGGCGTCCGGGTCAAGGGCGTCAGCGACGTGCTCGTCCGCTTCGGCAAGTGCTGCCACCCCATCCCCGGCGACCCGATCCTCGGCTACGTCACGCGGGGCAAGGGCATCACCGTCCACCTGCGCGCCTGCCCGACCGTCCTCAACGAGCGCGACGTCAACCGGCTCATCGAGGTCGAATGGGAGGGCGGCGTCCAGCAGACGTACCCCATCGCCATCCGCATCGAGGCCTACGACCGGACCGGCCTGCTCTCCGA
>JBIOIE010000234.1:0-2503 GCA_044449605.1 Candidatus Limnocylindrales bacterium
CGCCTGACGTGCGGCCGGGCTCGGTCCTTACGCGACCGGGCCCGTTGTCGGCAGCTCGACCCGTATCACGGTGGGACCGCCGGCCGGACTCGAGACCGCGAGCGTGCCGTCGAGCGCCTGGACGCGGTCGCGCAGGCCCGCCAGGCCGCCGCCGGGCAGCACTGTCGCGCCGCCGGCGCCATCGTCACGTACCTCGACGAGGAGCCGGCCGGGTTCGCGCCGCAGCCTGACCTCGCAGCCGGTGGCGGCGCTGTGCTTGGCGGCGTTGGCCAGAGCCTCGGCGACGACGAAGTAGGCGGCCCGCTCGACGGCCGCCGGCAGCCGCTCGCCGCTGGGGAGCTCACTGTCCACGACCGTCGGCACCGGGCACCCGCCGGCCACCGCGCCGAGCGCGGCCGTGAGGCCTCGATCGACGAGGATCGACGGCGAGACGCCGCGGACGAGGTCGCGCAGCTCGGCCAGCGCCTGGCGCGTCTGGTCGAGGGCGTCGGTGACCAGCACCTTGGCCGATGCAGGATCCGCGTCGATCTGGTCCGAGGCGCGGCCGAGGTCGATCGCGAGCATGACCAGTCGCTGCTGCGCCCCGTCATGGAGGTCGCGCTCGATGCGCCGGAGCTCGTTCGCCTCGAGCTCCAGGGCGGCCGACCGGGTGCCCCGCAGCCGCTCGACGTCCTGGCGCAGGGCAGTGCTCGGGCTCGTGCACAGGAGGCCCTCGACGACTACCCGGTGCATGACCATGAGGCCCCGCGAGACCGACGCGGCCACCGGCACGAGGACGACGCCGACGATGGTCGCGATGACGGCCCCCGGCGCCAGGTCGACCGGCGCACCCGGGACGATCGTGAGGTGGGCGCCCATCGCCACCAGGACGAGGTAGATCGCGGGCGCCGACACGAGAGCGAGGGCCACCGCCCACAGCGTGACCGCGACGATGAACTCGAGCATCGCGAGCGGGAACGACACGACGGCGTAGACGACATCGCGCCAGCGGTTCTGGTCGAGGAACTCGGCCTCGGCCCACTGGCGGATCCAGGGGCCGTACGGAGAGCGCAGGCCGGGCTCGAAGTGTCGGTAGGGGTGTGCCAGCAGCGGCCGGGGGTCGACCAGCGTCATGCGCCAGCGTTCGACCCGGGCGAAGAGCCTGGAGCACTCCACGCCGAGGCCGATGAACGGGATCCCGATCAGCACGATCAGCAGCGAACCACCGATCGAGAAGAGCGAGCTCAGCAGGCTGATCGACAGGATGGCGATCCCGAATCCGAGCGGGATGGCCAGGCTGGCCCGCCACGTCGCCGGGTCGAACGGCGACCGCAGGAACGCGCGAACGGGCCCCGGTCGCGGCGCGGGCTCTGCGACCAGGCCCGCGCCGCCGGTGCTGCCACTCATGGCGGTGACGCTACCATTCCGGCCGCGCGCCGGAAGCCAGGCATGGGCGATCGGTCGTGAGCGGAGGCCGCTCAGACCGCGCCGTACTTCTCCAGCCAGACCTCGTTGGACTGGGTCAGCCAGACGATCCCCTCGATGAACCCGACGATCGCGGGGATCAGGGTCCAGAAGAAGACCAGGTAGACGACGCCCCGGGTCGTATCGCCGAGGTAGAACTTGTGGACGCCGAGCCCACCGAGGACGATCGCGAACAGCGACGCGGCAAGCTTCGACTTGCCCGTCCGCGTGACCGCGTCACCGGGACCGAACCCGGAACCGCCGGCCATGCCCGCCAGGTGGGGCTGCCGGACACCGCAGGCCGGGCAGATCTCGGCCCGGGCGTCGATGGTCGCCGAGCACGCGAAGCAGTACTTGGTCGCCGGCCGGGAGCCGGCCTCCTGGGCCGGGGCCGTCGAACCGGATGGAACACTGGTGTCCTGGGTCATGGTGTTGACCTCCTTTGCACCGATGACGCTAGCGACGCCGCCGCCCTCCGGACAGCCGGCCAGCTGGCATCTTCGAGGTGGGGCCAGCCCCAGGATCGGTCGGGGATAGGCCACCGTGAGGGCGCGGGCTGGTGCATGATCGACAGGTGAACAACCGGGCACTCCAGGTGGTCATCGCCGAGGATTCAGTGCTCCTGCGCGAAGGCCTGGCCCGGCTGATCGAAGATTCCGGCGCGGTCGTCGTCGCCAGGGTCGGTGACGGGCCGTCGCTCGTTGCGGCGGTCGTCGAGCACCGGCCTGACGTGTCCGTGGTGGACGTCCGGATGCCACCGACCCAGCGCGACGAAGGGCTGCGCGCCGCGATCGAGGCCCGCCGACGCGTCCCCCGGGCGCCCGTGCTCGTCCTGAGCCAGTACGTCGAGCGCCAGTACGCCAGCGAGCTCCTGGCCGACGGCGCGGGCGGCGTCGGCTACCTGCTCAAGGACCGGGTCGCCGACGTGCGCGAGTTCATGGACGCGTTGCGCCGGGTCGCCGCCGGGGGGACGGCGCTCGACCCCGAGGTGGTCGCCCAGCTCATGGTCCGGCGCCGGAGCGACGACCGGGTCACGACGCTCACGCCCCGGGAGCGGGAC
>JBIOIE010000235.1:0-2482 GCA_044449605.1 Candidatus Limnocylindrales bacterium
CATCGGGGCGATCTTCCTGGTCGCCTTCGACCCCGCCTTCACGCTCTTCCACGAGATCTTCTTCCCGGGTGGGAACTGGTCGTTCGACCCTGCCACCGACCACATGGTCCAGCTCTACCCGATCCCGTTCTGGCAGCTGACTTCGGCGGTGCTCGGGGGCCTCGTCATCGGCCTGGGGCTGGTCGCCAGGTGGGTGGCGCGCCGACGGGCTGCGGATCTGGCACCAACGGCAGCGGCATGAACGAGCCGTTGCTCTCGGTCGACGAGGCCCTCGAGCGGATGCTGTCTGGGATCGAGCCGCTGCCCCTCGAGTCGGTGGGCGTCGACGAGGCTGTCGGGCGGGTGCTCGCAGCGCCGCTCCGGGCACGCCTGACCCTGCCGCCATGGGACAACTCGGCGATGGACGGGTTCGCGGTCCGGAGCGCGGACGTCGAGGCGGCGACGGTCGACCGGCCGGTTCGCCTGCGCGTGGTCGGCGAGGTCGCCGCGGGCCATGCCCCGACCGCCGTGGTCACGGCCGGAGCCGCGCTGCGCATCCTGACCGGGGCGATGCTGCCGGCCGGTGCCGATGCGGTCGTCCCGGTCGAGGAGACCGATGCGCCAGCCGGCGTCGCGGACCTGCCCGCGAGCGTTGGCATCCTCGCCCCGGCCGCCTCGGGCCAGCACGTCCGGCTGGCCGGCAGCGACTTCGGCGCCGGCGCGGACCTCCTTGCGGGTAGGCTGCGTATCAACCCCCAGGCGCTGGCCCTCATCGTCGCTGGGGGTCACGGCAGCGTGCCCGTGTTCCGCCGTCCCCGCGTCGCCGTGCTGGCCACCGGCGACGAGCTGGTCGGGCCAGGCGAGGCGCTCGGGCCCGGCCAGATCCACGACAGCAACTCGCCCGGCCTGGCCGCCCAGGCCCGGGCCCTCGGCGCGGACGTCCGGCGACTCGGCGTCGCCCGGGACACGCCGGCCGAGGTCGAAGCGGCCCTCCGGAGCGCTCTGGAATGGGCCGATGTCATCGTCTGCAGCGGCGGCGTCTCCGTCGGCGCCCACGATGTCGTGCGCGAGGCCTTCGGGCGCCTCGGCAGCGTCGACCTGTGGCGGGTCGCGGTCCAGCCCGGCAAGCCCCTCGCGTTCGGGCGGGCGACCGCGCCCGACCGTCACCTGGTGCTCCTGTTCGGATTGCCTGGCAACCCCGTCAGCAGCTTCGTGACCTTCGAGATCTTCGTGGCACCGGTGCTCCGGGCCTTGGCTGGCGATCGGGACCCGACGTCGCGCCGGATCGTCAAGGCGCGGCTGGCGGAGGCGGTCAGGAAGGCCCCGGGTCGGCGGACCTTCCTGCGCGTGACGCTGGCCTCAGACCCGGAGCGGCCCGGTGAGCTGCTGGCACGGCTGGCCGGTGGCCAGGGCTCGCACGTCCTCTCCGCGCTGGCGGCGGCCGACGGGCTGGCCGTGGTAGCGGAGAATGTGGAGGCCCTCCCGGCCGGTGCAGCGGTCGAGGTCTGGCGATTGCCCTCGACGGAAGGAGCCTGAGCGCGTGGCGATGGAACCAACGAAGCGGACCGACCGGCGCCGCCTGACCCACGTCGACCGGGCCGGGCGGCCGCGCATGGTGGACGTCAGCGCCAAGCCCATCACCGTGCGGCGGGCCGTGGCCGAGGCCGAGGTCGTCGTCGAGCAGGCCACCATCAGCCTCGTCGTCGACGGCGGCGGCCCGAAGGGGGACGTGCTCACGGTCGCCGAGTTGGCGGGCGTGATGGGCGCCAAGAAGACGCCCGAACTGATCCCCCTCTGCCATCCCATCGCCCTCACCGACATCGTCGTCGAGGTCCGCCCCGACCGTTCCCGGAGCGCCCTGCTGGTGCGGGCCAGCGCCGCGACGGTGGCCCAGACCGGGGTCGAGATGGAGGCCCTCACCGCGGCCGCCGTGGCCGCCCTGACCATCTACGACATGGTCAAAGGCGTCGACCGGAGCGCCGAGATCCGTCACCTGCGGGTGGTCGAGAAGTCCGGTGGCCGGAGCGGCGACTGGCGCCGGCCCCCCGACACGACGGCGGGGGAGGGCCCCCAGACTGCGCGCCCCAGGGGGGTCCGCGGCCCCCGTCGGGGCGGCTGAGCGCCGATGGCCGAGCCACGGCGACGCGCCTTCGTGCTCACCGTCAGCGACGGCGTCGCCGCCGGGACGCGCGTCGACGAGAGCGGGCCGCGATTGGCCGAACGGCTGCGGGAGGCCGGCTATGAGGTCGACCGGGGCTTCGCGGCGGACGCCGCGGCCGACATCGCGGACGCCGTGCGGGCGGCAGCGCGGGGCCACGACCTCGTGGTCACGACGGGCGGCACGGGCCTCACGCCCCGCGACGTGACGCCCCAGGCGCTCCTGCCGCTCCTCGACTACAGCGTGCCCGGCCTTGGCGAGCTGATGCGGGCCGAGGGCCGCCGGTCCACGCCGTTCGCCGTTCTCTCCCGCTCGTTCGGGGGCGTCCTGGCCGGCTGCCTCGTC
>JBIOIE010000236.1:0-2475 GCA_044449605.1 Candidatus Limnocylindrales bacterium
AATGGCAGCTGGGGCCCACCCTCCGGGGCACGACTTGCCCTCGTACGGCGGCGACGACCTCCCTACTGCGGCTCGGCGAGCAACTCCCGGATGACCTGCTCCGAGGCCGCGTAGTCGCCCTCGCCGAAATGCACGTGGCGGATACGACCCGCCTTGTCGACGAAGTAGAAGGCCGGCCAGTACGCGTTGTGGTAGGCGTTCCACGTCGCGTAGGCGGGGTCGAAAGCAACCGGGAACGTCACGCCGTCGGCGGTCACGGCGTTCTGGACGTTGCCGAGATCGCGCTCGAACGAGAGCTCCGGCGTATGGATTCCGAGGACCAGGAAGCCCGCCGCCGAATACCTCGCGTACCACGCCTTGACGTACGGCTGGACGTGCAGGCAGTTGATGCAGGCGAAGGTCCAGAAGTGGATCAGCACCACCTTGCCGCGCAGCGAGGCCAAGGTCAGGGGCGCGCTGTTGATCCATGCGGTGATGCCCTGAAGCCCTGGGGCCGGCCCCAGATCATCGAGCGGCACGTTCGCGGGCAGGTCCGTCGCAAGCGGTGGGGGCAGCCCGCTCGTGTCGGCCGGCCCGCTCGTTCCGCGGGCGACCGCCGATGCCGGCCCGACCCCGCCGTCGGACCCGCCGGAGCTCGCGCTCACGACCGCGCTCTCCAGCGGCACGTCATAGCCCGTCGCCACGGTCAAGGCGGCGACCATCATCATCGCCCCGAATGCCTGCTGGACCCAGGCCCGGCGCCTTGGTGGGCCTGCCGCCCTGAGCGCCCGCCGGCCGAACGCGGCCACGACCAGGAGCGGGATCGCCGCGCCGGCGACATAGGCGACGGCAATCACGAGCGTCGCCGGCGTGGGACCGCTCGTGACGGCAACCGCGAGGACGGCGGCCATGATCGGGCCGACGCAGGGTGCCCAGACAATGCCGATCGCCGCCCCGATCGCGATGCCCGTGAGGAAGCCGTTCGATGGAGGAGCCGCGCGCGGCGCGAAGCGGCCGAGGGGCGCGAGGCGCCGCTCCAACACCCGACCCAACGCCGGCACAGCCAGAGAGGCACCAAGGCCCGCGAGCACGAGCGCGCTCCCGAGCCGCAGCTGGCTCGTAGAGAAGCCAGCCGCGCCGAGCAGCGAGGCCAACAGGACCGACACGAGGATGAAGCTCGCCCCGAACCCGAGGGTGAGCCCGAACAATCGACGAGCGCTGCCGGAACTGCCTGCACCGAGCACGAGGGGCACCATGGGCAGCGTGCAGGGCGCGACGAACGTCAGCATGCCCGCGACAAAGGCGAAGGCCAGGTTGAGGGGCACGCGGGGCCTCGATGCCGCTAACGCGCTCGAGCCATCAAGCTGAGTGGCCCACTACGGAAGGCTGGGCGCGGGGCTCTCTTCCATCATCGCGCTGGGCGAGGGAGCCGCTGTTGCGGCCGGGGTGGTGCATGCGGCGAGGCCGATGGCCGCGGCCAGAACGCCAACCGCAAGACCCTGCCAGGAAGATCGGGACATCGTCATGCTCCTTGAAGAACCTTTGCCGCGACCCTACGGGGCAGATGTGACGACGTGATGACGGCCCCCGGCCGGCCCGGCATCCGAAGTGGACGCGCGTCAGCAGCGGGGTCCGACGTCAGCCCGCCGTGACGTAGATCCGGTGGTGGCCGCGGGCACCGTCGGGTGGCGGACCGCTGTAGTCCGCCGTCTGGACCGTGCCCGTCCCATCGGTCGCCCGAACCTCGATGCTGTGGCGGCCCGCGGCCGCCGTCCACGGCACGAGCCACTGGACCCAGGTCGCATTCGAGATCGGCTGGCTGATTGAGGCGGCCTGCCACGGCCCGCCGTCGAAGCTGACCTCGACCCTGGTGATGCCGCGGTCTGGCGCCCAGGCCACCCCGGCCACGGTCACCGGCCCAAGCGCGACCTCGCCGCCGTTGGTCGGCGTGTCGATCCGGGACTGGGTGAGGATCGGCGCGTCCTTCGCCCAACCGAGCGGGACCCAGTAGCCGTCGACGGCGTCTCGCGTGGTCAGCTCGATCGAGGTGAGCCACTTTGTCGCCGAGACGTAACCATACAGGCCGGGGACGATGAGCCGGGCGGGGAAGCCGTGTTCGGCTGGGAGGAAGTCGCGATTCATCCCGACCGCGACCATCGGCTCGCGCTCCGGCGCCGTCGCCCACGCGGTCGGGAAGCCAACCGTGAAGTCGTCGACCGACCGTCCGACGATCTGGGTCGCGCCCGACTGCACGCCGGCCATCGTCAGGAGATCCTTGAGCCGAACGCCGGTCCATAGCGCATTGCCGACGAGGTCGCCGCCGACCTGATTGCTGACGCACGCAATCGTCACGTACTGCTCGAACAGCGGGAATGCCAGGAGCTCGTCGTAGGTGAGGCTGACCGGGTGGTCGACCATGCCGCTGACCTCCAGCTTCCAGGTCGAGACATCGACCTGCGGGACGAGGAGCGCCGTGTCGATCCGGTAGAAGCGGTC
>JBIOIE010000237.1:0-2475 GCA_044449605.1 Candidatus Limnocylindrales bacterium
CCTCAGAGACGTCGAGATCATGGCCGTCGCCAAGGCCAGCGGCCTCGTCGACAACAAGGTCGTCGCCTTCTCGGTGACCCACACCTCCATGCGCCTGGTGATCCCCCGCGCCCTGCGCTGAGGCTCGGCCACACGACCTCCGTCTACGCTTCTAATTTGCAGACATACGAAAAGAGAAAAGAGGTATTGACAAAGTGAAAGCCCGGTGGTCTGATACTCGCACCACGAGGACAGAACCACAGAGAGGGCACCACGATGTTCGACAACCGCTACTTTCTCCCGCGAGTCCCGACCCAGCCGTCACGGCCCCGGATCGAGGCCGACCGGGCGCGGCTAAGCCGCCAGCCCGTGACCACCACGCAGCCCGTCTTCGCGTCCCGCCCGGCAGAGGCCCGCTGAGATGCCCAACGAGGTCATCAGTACCTGTCCCATCTGCGCGCATGACCTGGCGGTCAGCCGGCTCCACTGTGCGCATTGCGGCACGACGCTGGAGGGCGACTTCAGCGTCGGCCGTTTCGGTCGGCTGAGCCGGGAGCAGCTGGCTCTCCTCGAGAGCTTCCTCCGCTCCCGCGGCAACCTCCGCGACATGGAGCGTGAGCTGGGCATCTCCTATCCCACCGTCCGCAACCGGGTCGACGCGCTCGTCCGCGCCCTCGGCCTGGCCGACGGCGAGGGCACGACGACGACCGACGAGGCCGACGCGGCCGAGGGGCCGGCCGAACCCACCCAGGCCGAGATCGCGGCCCGCCGTCGCGAGGTGCTCGAGCAGGTCGCCCGCGGCGAGCTTGACCCCATCGACGCCGCCCTGACCATCCGCAATCTCGGGCAGGGGCGCTGAGCCATGAGCGCCCAGGAATCGCGCAACGGGGTCATCGAACATCGGATCGGCGCCAACGGCCTGTTTACGCTGGCCACCTCGAGCGGGGCCATCGACCTGCACGGCGTGGACGGCGATACGGTCCGCATCGCGACCGCGGACCCGGAGGATGCGGTCCTGCTCGATCGCTTCGAGGTCGAGGCCGGCGACGGTTTCCTGCGCGTACGCTCGACGCGCGGCGTGCTCATCGGTGTCGGCGTCTTCGGCCGCCAGTTCCGCTGGGGGGCCGGCGTCGGCGAGCTGGACCTCATCGTCGAGATGCCCCGCTCCGCGCGCCTGGAGCTGGGCACGATCAGCGGCGACGTGCACGTTGCGGACGTCGACGGCCCGCAGCACTACAAGACCGTCTCCGGTGGGCTGGAGCTGAGCGGAGTCTCGGGTGAGATCGAGGTCGACGCTACATCCGCCGGCGTGACCATCGAGTCGGCCGCTCCGACAGCGCTCCGGCTGCGCACGATCTCCGGCGACGTGGCCGTCCGAGGGCCGGCGATCCGCCGTCTCGAGGCGACCACCATGAGCGGGGACATCCGCATCGAATCGGCCTTCGAGGCGGGCCCCGAGCACAGCATCGAGACCGTCAGCGGCGACACCCGCCTGGTGACCGGCTCGGGCCTGACCATCGAGGCCCGCACCGTCTCCGGCGACATCCGCAGCGACGCGCCCCACCGCACTGGCGGCGGGCCCGGTCGCCGGGCGATCATCGTCGGCGACGGCAAGGCCCGCCTCCACTTCCGCTCGCTGTCGGGCGACCTCCAGCTCGTCGGTCGCGGGACAGCGTCGACGACCACCGAGGGTGCCGCCTGGCGCGGCTCGGTCGACGCGCCCCGGGCGCCGGAGGCTCCTTCGGCGCCGAAGGCCCCGGCGGCGCCACAGGCTCCGGCTGCGCCCGCGACGGCGACCGACGACCCGCTCGAGGCCTCCCGTCTCGAGATCCTGCGCGCCCTCGGGGCTCACGAGATCGACGTTGCCGAGGCCACCGCGCGGCTGGCTGCCCTCGACCGGGAGGCTCAGCCGTGAGCGACGCGTTGGAAGCCCTGCTCCACCTGGTGGCCGAAGGGCGCCTGACGGCCGAAGAGGCCGCGCCCCTCATCGCCGCGCTCCAGGCGCGGCAGGCGCAAGGCCCTGCCGGCGAACCCGATGCGCCGCCCGTGGCGGAGCAGCCGGCCCCCGGTGCGGCCCACCAGGTCCGGGTCGCGGTCGTCGAGCACGGCCGCTCGGTCGTGAACCTCCGCGTGCCCCTCTCGCTGGGCCAGTCCGCCATCTCGTACGTGCCCGGGCTCGACTCGGGTCAGGCGGCACGGGTCAAGGAGGCGCTGATGCGCGGGGTCGTGGGGCCCATCCTCGAGGTCATCGACGAGGACGGCGACGGCGTCCGGATCGTCCTCGAATGAGCGCCATCCCGCTCCCCGCCCGCGTTCGGAGCATGCCCGGGCGGGTCCGCAGCCTGCCCTTGCTGCGCCCCTTCGCGAATCGCGACTTCCGGATCTTCTGGGCCGGCGAGAACGTCTCCGTACTGGGCGACCACTTCCAGATCATCGGGCTCGCCTGGTTGGTCCTCCAGCTGACAGGATCCGGCCTCGCCCTTGGCTTCGTGCTCA
>JBIOIE010000238.1:0-2468 GCA_044449605.1 Candidatus Limnocylindrales bacterium
GCCCGCGACACCTACCACGACGAGACCGGCCGCTACGTGCCGGTCGTGGCCGACGGCGGCATGCGCAGCGGCGGCGAGCTGGCCAAGGCCATCGCGGCGGGCGCCGACCTGCTGATGCTCGGCTCGCCGCTGGCGCGCGCGGCCGAGGCACCGGGACGAGGCATGAACTGGGGCATGGCCGCGCCCTCGCCGACCCTGCCCCGGGGCACGCGCATCAAGGTCGGCACGGTCGGTCCGCTCGAGCGCATCCTCTTCGGCCCGGCCCACGTCACGGACGGCTCGGAGAACCTCGTCGGCGCGCTGCGCCAATCGATGGCTGCCCTCGGCGCCCGGACGATCCGCGAGATGCAGGGCGTCGAGATGGTCTACGCCCCGGCCGTCTCCGTCGAGGGCAAATCCTGGCAGCGAGGCCGCTGATCCGGAGGAGGGGGCGCCCAGGAGCATGGAGCTGTCGGCCTCCGAACGGGAACTGATCGCCACCTCCGCGCTGCGCACGCGGAGCGGCGCGCGTCGGTTCGCACTCGTCGTCGGGTTGCTGTTCGTGGTCGGCCTGGTCGTCAACGTCCTGGCCTACCGGGGTGCTCCGCCGGATGTCATCGAGATCCTCGTCGGCGGCCTGATCCTGGCCACGCTCGCAGCGTTGCCGGCGCTGGCGATCCTGCGCTTCCTCGACCGCCGCGAGCGGGAATCCACCCTCCTCGTGCTGGGCATCCTCGTCTTCGGCGCCGTGGTCAGCACGGGCCTCGCGCTCGTGCTCAACGAGGTCGCCGCCCATCGCTTCATCGGCTACCTGGCCGCTCATGGCGGCCCCGGCTCGGGCCTTGACGACCCCCAGGTCCGCGAGTACCTGGCCGCCGGCTTCGTGGCCCCCCTCGTCGAGGAGCCGGCCAAGGCACTGGCCGTCCTGCTCGTCCTCATCTTCCTGCGCGGGGAGTTCGACGGCGTGCGCGACGGCCTCGTCTACGGAGCGCTGGTTGGGCTCGGCTTCAACATCGCCGAGACGGCCCTCTACATCGTCAACGGCTACGTGGCCACCGGCCAGGCCCCCTTCGCGGACCAGATCGTGACCCGCTTCGTGTTCCTGGGCTTGAACGGGCACGTCCTCTTCAGCGCCCTCGCGGGGGCGGGCATCGGGCTCATCCGCCAGCACGCCCGGGGGGCCATCCGGGTCGTTGGACCGCTGGCCCTGCTGGGCACGGCGATGCTCGCCCATCTCGTCAACAACCTGCTGACCGTGCTGCTCATCGCCCTGCTCCTCTATCTCGCCGACGTGGGCAGCCTGGCCAGTGGCTTCCCCACGGCCGACCTCTGGTCCGCCACCGCCATCGCCGTCCTCGTCACCCAGTTCCCGTTCTACCTCGTGGCCTGGGTGCTCCTCAAGCGCAGTGGGGACTGGGAGCGGCAGGTGATCCGCGAGGGCCTCGCGGACGAGGTCGGGACCACCCTGACCCCGCCCGAGTTCGCGCTCGTGGAACGCGACCGGCGCTTCCGCTCGCGGGTCATCCCGGGCCTGCCCAACACGCTGAGCCGGGCGCTCGTCAACGCCCAGAACGAGCTGGCCTTTCGGAAGTGGCGGGTGCGCTCGGCGGGCGGCGACGTGGAGGCCGATCCGGCGGTAGCGGCCTGGCGCTCCGAGATCACGCGGCTGCGCGGGGCAGCGGGGATGCCGCCGATGCAGGCCCAGGCGGCCGGCTCCTAGAGTCGGTTTCCGGCGCCCCAGGCTCCCGACCGACCCGTCAGGCGGCCTCGGTGCGCAGGGCCGGGAAGTCGAGGCCCAGCTCGGGCGACACGAGCTGGAAGATGCGCTCGGGCCGGGCCAGGCCCCGCAGGCGGAACTCGCCCAGGTCCATGACCCCCGCGTCGGCCGGCCAGCCATCCGCCGCCGCCGCGCGGGTCGCGTCCGTCAACAGCACCTGGCCGCCATGGCCCGCGTTGGCGACCCGGACGGCGCGATGGAGCTCGGCGCCCACGTAGCCCTCGTCGCTCAACTCGGGCTCGGCGGTATGCAGGCCGATGCGCATGCGCACGGACTCGCCGTCCGGCCAGGCGTGCGCCGCGAGGCCCTGCTGGATGGCCAGCGCGGCAACCACGGCCGCGGACGCACTCGGGAAGGCGGCCAGGTACTCGTCGGCGCGGGCGTCGACCTCGACGCCTCCGCCCGGGCGCACGACGCCGGCGATCAGCCGGTGGACCTCGAGGAGCGTCTCGGGCCAGCGGCCGCCGAGCCGCTCGGCGAGCCCGGTGGAGCCCTCGATGTCCGCGAAGACGAGGGTCACGGTCCCGGTCGGCAGGTTGCGGGCAGCGGCGACCTGGGCACGCACGCTCGTCTCGAGATGGTCGCGCCGGACCGCCATGCCCAAGGCGGCCGCCGCCGCCGTGACGTGGTCCGGTTCGTCGAGCAGTGCGATGTCGTGGACGATCGCCGCCAGGGGCTGGCCGTCGTGCTCGAGCGGCGTGACCGCCCGCCC
>JBIOIE010000239.1:0-2434 GCA_044449605.1 Candidatus Limnocylindrales bacterium
GTCGAACGCGTGAGCTGATGGCCCGAAGGAGCCGGATGTCGAATCCGGCCTGGGTGCCGTCACGATCAATCGAGGTCACGAGCAGCTCGCCTGCCCCGAGGGCCGCGACGCGCTCGGCCCACTCGACGGCCTGGAGGCCCGTGGTGTCGCGGCCGCCACGGACGAGCACCTCCCAGCCACCACGACTGTCAGCCCGGGCATCGATCGCCACGACGACGGCCTGGCTGCCGAAGCGGGCGGCGCAGCGGCGGATCAGGTCGGGGTCGTCGACCGCGGCGGTGTTGAGCGAGACCTTGTCGGCGCCCGCGCGCAGTACGTCGTGCATCTCGTCGACGCTGCGTACGCCCCCGCCAACGGTGAGCGGGATGAAGGCTCGGCGGGCCGTCCGCTCGACGACGTCGAGGAGGGTCGTTCGTCGGCCGGGAGCGGCGGCGATGTCCAGGTACACGATCTCGTCCGCGCCTTCGAGTGCATAGCGCTCGGCGAGCTCGGCCGGGTCGCCCTCATCGGTCAGGTCGACGAACCGCGTGCCCTTGACCACCCGCCCGTCGGCGACGTCCAGGCAGGGAATGACCCGCCGGCGGAGCATCAGGCTGCCCGGTCGACGAGGTCGCGGGCGAAGGCCGCGAAGTTCGCGAGGAGCCTGAGCCCGTCACGGCCGCTGCGCTCCGGGTGGAACTGGACGCCGAGGAGCGCGCCGCGGGCGACGGCGCTCGCGAACGGGCGGCCGTGGGTCGTGACGGCAAGCACGAGCGCCTCGTCCGAGGCGGCTGGCCGCGCCGCATACGAGTGGACGAAGTAGAAGTCGGCGCCGGCGCCGATACCATCGAAGAGCGGGTGATCGAAGGTCCGCGAGACCTGGTTCCAGCCGATGTGCGGCAGGGTCGGCGCGTCCTCGAGGGCGGCCGTCCGGCCGGCGAGGACGCCGAGCGTCACGGCGCCATCCTCGTCGCTGCCGTCGAAGAGGAGCTGCATCCCCAGGCAGATCCCGAGGTAGGGCCGGCCGCCCGCGATCCACGTCCTCAGCGCGCCGTCAAGGCCGCGCTCGCGCAGCCGCTCCATCGCCGGTCCGGCCGCGCCGACTCCCGGGACGACCAGCGCTTCAGCCTCGGCCAGCGCCTCTCCGTCGCGGGCAACCCGGGGGTCGGCGCCGACCGCGCGCAGGGCCTGGTCGATGCTCACGAGGTTGCCGGCGCCGTGGTCGACCACCGCGACCCGCAGCGGTGCGGGGACCCGGCGCGTTGGCGCGGTCATCCGAGCGAACCCTTCGTGGACGCCGGCCCGACCCGCCGTGCGTCCGGTTCGCAGGCGACCCGCAGGGCACGCCCGAGGGCCTTGAACGCGGCTTCCGCGAGGTGGTGGTCGTTGCGGCCCGACCCGCTCAGGTGGAGCGTCAGGCCCCCGGCCCGGGCGAAGGATTCCAGGGCGTGCTCGACCAGCTGAAGGGGCAGCGCACCGGCGACGAGGCCCCGGAACGGCAGCTGGATGACCGCATACGGCCGGCCGCCGACATCGACCGTCGCCGCTGCGAGCGACTCGTCCATGGGCACCGTCGCGCTCCCGAAGCGGTTGATCCCGGACCGCTCGCCCAGGCACTCGGCGAATGCGGCGCCGAGCACGAGCGCGACGTCCTCGACCGTGTGGTGCTCGTCGACCTGGAGATCGCCCGCCGCACGCACCTCGAGGTCGAACAGGCCGTGGTGGGCCATCGACGAGAGCAGGTGATCGTAGAAGCCGATCCCGGTGGCCACGTCGCAGGTGCCCGAACCATCGAGCGCCAGCGATACCTTGATCTCCGTCTCGCGGGTCTGCCGGGCCAGCCTCACGCGGCGCCCCTGCCGTTCCAGCACGACGAGCTGGCCGAGTGGGCCGCTCATGACGGTTCAGCCCGGAGACGGGCGGCAACCGCCACCAGCCGATCGTCCTGGGCGGGCGTCCGGACGGTGATCCTGAGGTGGCCCGCGAGCGGGTGCTCGGCGCCGAACGTGCGGGGGACGAGCCCGGCCCGGAGGAGGCCTGTCGCGACAGCGGCAGCGGCCTCGGGCGATCCGAAGTCGACGAGCAGGAAGTTGGCGACGCCCGTGGCCACCGGCCAGCCCGTCGCGCGCAGCGCGCCCGCCAGCCGGTCGCGTTCCGCCGTGACCGCGCGCACGTTGGCGGCCAGCGCGGCCGGGTTGCGCAGACCCGCCTCTCCGACAGCCGCGGATACGCTCGAGATGGACCCGGGCGGGCGGTAGATGGCCAGCTGCGCGATCGTCGCGCGATCGGCCATCGCGAACCCGACCCGGAAGCCCGCCAGGGCGTAGGCCTTGCTGAGCGTGCGCACGATGACGAGGTTCGCGTGCCGGGCCCGCAGGGCGACCAGGGAGGGGCCCGCGAATTCGATGTAGGCCTCGTCGAGGACGACGATCGGGGGTCTCGCGCGGCCGTCGGA
>JBIOIE010000240.1:0-2408 GCA_044449605.1 Candidatus Limnocylindrales bacterium
GCCACGTGGGAGACGCCCAGGGCCGCCGCCAACTCCAGGCCCGTCAGGTCGTGCAGCTCGGCTAACAGCAGCGCCGCCCGTTGCCGTTCGGGGATCGCGGCGAGGGCGCGCTCCATCTCGCCCGTGAGGCGACCGTGGAGCGCCACATCCTCGGCGGAGCGGGCCGAACCACGCGATTCGCCGGTCCAGGGCACGAAGCGGACGATGCGCCTGCGGCGCCGTTCGTCGAGTGCGGTCCGGTTGGCGATCTGGTAGAGCCAGGCGCGGGCGTTGGCCGGATCTTCGAGGGTGTCGAAGGCGCGGAAGGCCTTGACGAAGGTCTCCTGGGCCAGGTCGGCGGCCAGCTCGTTGTCCCGGAGCATGCGCGCGAGGTAGCTGTAGATCTCATGCTGGTGGAGCGCGAACAGCTCCTCGACGACGATGCGCGCCGTGGCTCGGTCGCGGGTCACGGTCGCCTGCCCCGGCAAGGCGACGGTTCGTACCAGCAATGGACCTCCCGGTGCTCGCACGCGCAGACGGTGGCACGGCGCGCTGTCGATGCGGCTCCCAGTGGCCTGTGACGCGCGGCCCCGCGGCGCTGTGACGGCCCGGCCATCGGCGGCGGCCCCGTCAGCGCGGGAGGGCGGGCCATTCGGAGGCCGCCTCCCGCGTACCGGTCGAGGCCAGGAGGACCTCGACGGCTTCCTCCGGGCTGACCGGGTTGACCGGCAGGCCGGTCCCCAGCTCGAGGCCGGCGATCTCGCGCAGCCTGGGGTGGATCTCCCAGTGCCAGTGGTACGTGTCGTCGACCCGCTCGCGCAGGGGCGCCGTGTGGAGGACGAGGTTGTAGGCCGGGCCATCGAGAACGTCGAGCGACCGGAGCACCTTCTGGAGGGTCTCCGCGGCGCTGGTCAGGCCCGCGTCGGCGGTCCGCCCGAAGTCGGCCTCGTGGTGGCGCGGGACGACCCAGATCTCGAACGGCGACCGGGAGGCGTAGGGGGCGAAGGCGACGCTGGCGGCGTCCTCGAAGACGAGCCGTTCACGGCCGGCCACCTCGTCGCGCACGAGCCGGCAGAAGGGGCAGATGCCCTCGCGGATCAGATAGCGGGCGGCGCCGCCCAGCTCCTCGCCTACACGATGGGGGATCTGGGGCAAGTCGTAGGTGTCGAAGCAGAGATGGTTGGTCAACGCGCCGGCCTGGCGGCCATGGTTCTGGACGACCTGGAAGTACTCGGTCTGGCCGGCCTCACGGGCGGCCTGGATCGAATCGCGGGCGAGCCGGAGCATGTCGCCCACGATCGACGCCGGCTCGTGGGCGAGCGTCCCATGGTGCTCCGGCGGCGCGATGATGGCGCCCCACGAGCCGACGTCGGCGACCAGCCCGAGACCCGGTGGGCGGGTGTCGGCGCCGGCCTCTTTGGCCTCCCTCTCGCTGCCCGCGACCGTGAAAGCGTTGGCCTTCAGGATGCGCTGGCGGACGCCCGGGCCGGGCGGCTCGAAGCAGTTCCGGCAGCTCGCCGGGTCGCGCACCGGCTCAGCGGCCCTGGTGAAGCGATGGCGCTCGAACTGGCGTTCCACGACGACCGCCACCCACCAGCCGGTGATGGCGTCGCGGCGCAGCTCGAACATCCCGCCGGCCATGGCTCAGACCGCCAGGGCCGGGGCGGCGGCCTCCTCGAGGGCGTCCCGGAAGGCGGCGGCGAAGTGCCCTGCGGCCTCCCTGACGCTCGAGGTCGTCGGCGCCGTGTCCGGCCAGCCGGCCTCCCGGGCGATCGAGGTGACGGCGATGCCGGGCATCCCGCAGGGGTCGATGAGCTCGAAGTCGGCCAGCCGGGTGGTCACGTTGAGGGCGATGCCGTGATACGAGACCCCGTGCTCGATGCGGACGCCGAGGGCGCCGATCTTGCGCGCGGCCGGGCCCTCCGGGTCGATCCAACAGCCGGGCCGGCCATCCAGGCGGCCGGCCGCCACGCCGTAGGCGGCGCAGGTCCGGATCATCGAGGCCTCGAGGGCGCGTACGAAGGGGCGCAGGAGGATACCCCGCTCGGCCAGCCGGACGATGGGGTACGCGACCAGCTGGCCGGGCCCGTGGTACGTGACCTCCCCGCCCCGTTCGATGCGGATGAGTTCGATGCCCCGGGCGGCCAGCTCCGCGGGCGTCGCCCGGACGTGGGCCGGATCGGACTGGCGCCCGAGGGTCAGGACGGCGGGGTGTTCGAGCAGGAGGAGGGTGTCACCGATCTCGTCCGCCGCGCGCGCGGCGACCAGGGCGTGCTGGTGAGCCCAGGCCGCCCGGTAGTCGATCCTCCCCAGCCATGTGACCGCCACGTCCACCCGGCCACGATACCAGCGTCCGGCTGGCGCGCCGTTCGGGGCGACGGCCTACGGCGTCGGGCTCGGCGAGGGCGTCGCCGTCGGCGCGGGCGTGA
>JBIOIE010000241.1:0-2362 GCA_044449605.1 Candidatus Limnocylindrales bacterium
CACCTCGGTGACGAGGTGGCCGGTTTCGCCACGGCCAAGGGCACGCTCCAATTCACGCCCGAGCATCCGATCCCGAAGGCCCTCGTGGAGCGGATCGTGCGCGAGCGGATGGCCCAGATCGACGCCAAGCTGGGCCGTTGACGGGTTGAACGGCTAGATCGAGGTCGCGACCCGCAATTCGCCGACGAGCCGGGCCAGGGCGGCGACGTCGCGGCCGTCGGGCCCGAGGGCGTCGACCAGGGCGCTGCCGACGATCACGCCGTCCGCGACCCGGCCAAGCTGCCGGACATGGGCCGGGCGCGAGACACCGAAGCCGGCCGCGACCGGGATGGGGCTGACGGCGCGCAGGTCGCGGAAGAAGGCGCCGACATTAGCGGGCAGCGATCGCCGGGCGCCCGTCACGCCGATGAAGGAGACGCCGTAGACGAAGCCGCCGCTGCGGGCGGCGATCATGGCTCGGCGATCGTGCGGCGTCGTCGGGGCCACGAGGTAGACGAGGGCCAGGCCGGACGAGCGGGCGGCGGCCTCGACCTCGTCGCCCTCGTCGGGCGTCAGGTCGGCCAGGATGAGGCCGCTTGCCCCCGCGTCGGCGAGGCGGCGCAGGACGGTCTCGGGATCGTCGCGGCCGAGGGCCTGGTTGACGTAGGCCATGGGCACCAACGGGATCCCCGGCCGCGCGGCGTGGATCCGCGCCAGCAGGTCGAGCGAGCGCTCGAAGGTGGCGCCGGCGCGCAGGGCGACGGAACTGGCCCGCTGGAGCGTGGTTCCGTCGGCGAGCGGGTCCGAGTAGGGCAGGCCCAGCTCGAGCAGGTCGGCGCCGGCGTCGATCGCGCCCAGGGCGACGGCCAGGCTGGTCTCGGCATCGGGATAGCCGGCCACGACGTAGGGGATCAGGGCCACCCGGCTGGCCGCGCGCGCCGCAGCGAAGGCTGCCCGGATGCGTTCAGCCCCGTCGGTCCCGTTAGTGCCCGCGACCGGCGCCGCGACGGCGTTCACGCCTCGCCGCCCAGCACGCCGAGGTCCTTGTCGCCCCGCCCCGAGAGCCCGAGCAGGACGAGCGCGTCGGGCGCCAGAGGCTCGTGGCCGGGCACGCCCGCGAGCAGCCCTCCCAGCGCCGCCACCGCGTGGGCCGGCTCCAGCGCCGGGATGATGCCCTCCGTCCGTGTCACCAGGCGCAGGGCCTCGACGGCCTCGCCGTCGGTGGCCGCCAGGATCTCCAGCCGGCCGGCCGCGTAGAGCGCCGAGAGCTGGGGACCGATGCCGGGGTAGTCGAGCCCGGCCGAGATCGAGTGGGCCTCGACGACCTGGCCGTCCCGATCCTGGAGCAGGTACGAACGCGAGCCGTGGAGGATGCCCGGCGAACCTCCGGCAAGGGCCGCGGCATGGCGCCCGGTGGCGACCCCCTCCCCGGCCGCCTCGACCCCCACCAGGCGGACGGACGGCTCGCCGATGAACCGGCTGAGGAGGCCGAGGGCGTTCGAACCGCCGCCGACACAGGCCATCGCCAGGTCGGGCAGGCAGCCCTCGACCGCGCGCAACTGGGCAGCCGCGTCGTCACCGATGACCCGCTGGAGATCGCGCACGATGAGCGGGTACGGATGCGGCCCGACCGCCGAGCCGAGCACGTAATGGGTGGTCACGACGTTGGTGACCCAGTCGCGCATCGCCTCGTTGACGGCGTCTTTCAGCGTCGCCGATCCGCTCGTCACCGGCCGCACCTCGGCGCCGAGGGCGCGCATGCGCAGGACGTTCGGGGCCTGGCGGCGGATGTCCTCGGCGCCCATGTAGACGACGCAGGGCAGATCGAGCAGGGCGCAGGCAGTAGCGGTGGCGACGCCATGCTGGCCGGCGCCGGTCTCGGCGATGACCCGGGTCTTGCCCAGCCGGCGGGTCAGGAGGGCCTGGCCGAGCGCGTTGGCGATCTTGTGCGCCCCCGTGTGGTTGAGATCCTCGCGCTTGAGGTAGAGGCGCAGGCGGCCGGGCTCGCGGGCTGCGGCGCGCTCGAGCGCGGCAGCGAGACGGTCGGCCCGGTACAGGGGCGACGGCCCGCCGACGTAGTGGAGGCGGAGTCCGCGCAGCTCGGCCCAGAACCTGGGATCGTCGCGCAACGCGGCATACGCCGTCTCGAGCTGGACGAGGGCGGCGACGAGGGTCTCGGGCACGAAGCGGCCGCCGAACTCGCGCTCGACACCCCAGCGACCTCGGGCATCGACCTCGACCAGGCCGACGGGCACGGGCGCCGGGCGGGCGGCCGACTGCGGGCGATCGACACGAGCCGCCTTGGCCCGCTTGACGAAGAGGCCGACGAGGAAGGGGTCCTTGTGCGGGCGTGGTGCGCTGGCGCCGCGGCGGCGGCGCGGTC
>JBIOIE010000242.1:0-2347 GCA_044449605.1 Candidatus Limnocylindrales bacterium
ACCACGATGTCGTTGGGCCACTTCAGCCAGAGGGAGCCGTCGCGCAGGCCGGCGGCCTCCTCGGCGGCGTCGATCATGGCCTGGCTGACGATGGCCCCCAGTCGCCAGGCATGGCCGGCGGCCAGCCCCGCGGGCCGGAACCCGACCGACAGGAGGAGCGCCCGACCGGCCGGCGCGACCCACGACCGTCCGTCCCGACCGCGCCCTGCGGTCTGCTCGGCGGCGACGGCGACGAGGACTTCGGGCTGGCCATCGGCGAGCCAGTCACGCACGACGCGTTGGGTCGAATCGACGCTCGGAAAGCGCTCCAGCCGGGCCAGGAAGGGCGTGCTCGTGGCCACGTCCGACCTAGCCGACCGCGCTTGGACCCGCGGCGGCGTCCTCGGGCCGCTCCAGGGCGAAGGCAGCGTGGAGGGCCCGGGCGGCCTCGGCGACCCGGTCCTCGGCGATGATGCAGGTGATCCGGATCTCGGAGGTCGAGATCATCTCGATGTTGATGCCCGCGTCGGCCAGGACCCCGAACATCCGGGCGGCGTAGCCAGGCGCGTTCTGGATCCCGGCGCCGACGATCGAGACCTTGGCCACCCCGGCGTCGGTCGCCAGCTCCCGGGCACCCAGGCCGCGCACGACCGGCTCGAGCAGCCGGCGGGCCTGCGCAAGCTCGCCCGTGGGCACCGTGAAGGAGAGGTCCGTGGCCCCCGCGTGGCTCACGTTCTGGACGATCATGTCGACGTTGATGCCGGCCTCGGCGAGCGGCTCGAAGACGGTCCGGGCCACCCCCGGCCGGTCGGGCACGGCCACCAGGGTCACCTTGGCGACCTGGCGGTCGGTGACCACCCCCCGGACCTTGTTGCGCTGCTCCACGTCGGGATCCTCCTTGATCAGGGTGCCGGGCTGCTCCGAGAACGTCGAGCGGACGGCGATCACGACGCCGTTGACCCAGCCCAGCTCGACCGCCCGGGTCTGCATGACCTGGGCGCCCTGCTGGGCCAGCTCGAGCATCTCCTCGTAGCCGATGATGGGCAGCAGGCGCGCCTCGGGCACGATCTTCGGATCGGCCGTGAAGATGCCGTCGACGTCGGTGTAGATCTCGCAGCGGTCGGCCTCCAGCCGCGCGGCGAGGGCCACGGCAGTGGTGTCCGAGCCGCCCCGGCCCAGGGTGGTCACCTCGCCCGCGGGATGGGTCGTGTCGGTCGCGCCCTGGAAGCCGGCCACGATGACGACTCGGCCGGCCGCCATCTCCTGGCGAACGCGGGCCGGGTCCACGTTGGCGAGCCGCGCCTTGCCGTGGCTGCTGTCGGTGCGGATGCCCGCCTGCGCCCCGGTCAGCGAGATGGCGGCCACGCCCAGCGCATGAAGCGCCATCGAGACGAGCGTGGCGCTCTGGTGCTCGCCGGTGGCCAGGAGCATGTCCAGCTCGCGTGGGTCGGGCTCCGCGGTGATCGCCGCGGCGAGGCCGAGCAGCTCGTCGGTCGTGTCGCCCATGGCGCTGACCACGACGACAAGATCCGTGCCGTCCGCCCGGCGCCGGGCGATGCGCCCCGCGACGTGGCGGATGCGGTCGGCCGTCGCCAGGGACGAGCCGCCGTACTTCTGGACGACGAGCGGGGTGGGCATGGCCAGCCGATTCTACGGGCTACGATTGGGCCCACCGCCCAGCCAGTCGGGAGACCTCGTGACCCCGATCCTGCTCCTGAAGCTTGTCCACGTCCTGCTCGCCATCGTCGCCGTCGGCAGCAACGTCACCTACGGCTTCTGGCTGCGGCAGGCCGGCCACGATCGGGAGCGGCTCACGTGGGCCATCGAGACCACCCGCGTCCTCGACCGGCGGGTGGCTAACCCGGCCTACATCGGTCTGCTGGCGACCGGGCTGCTGATGGTCTGGGGCGGCCTCTACCCGCTGACGAGCGGCTGGATCTTGGCCGCCATCGGCCTCTACGTCGTGACGGCGCTTCTGGGCATCGTCCTGTTCGCGCCCGCCATCCGCCGGCAGCTGGCAGAGGCGGCCCGCGACCCAGCCTCGAAGGCGTACGCCGCGACCGCCCGGCGCAGCTCGGTGCTCGGCCTGCTAACGACGGGAATCGTCGTTGTCATCATCGCGCTGATGGTGACCAAGCCGTTCTGAAAGGACGTCATCGTTCGCCGCGGAGCAGCCTCACCTTCCTGATGGCGGTCTAACCATCACCTCCGGTGCCGTTGCCGTCCCCCACGCCACCTTGACTCAATGTCACTAGCGGGCGCAGAATGCCCGCATGGTCGAGGCCGCGATCTACGTCCGCATCTCCGACGACCGCGAGGGAGCGGGTCTCGGCGTGGCTCGCCAAGAGCAGGACTGCCGCCAGCTCGC
>JBIOIE010000243.1:0-2343 GCA_044449605.1 Candidatus Limnocylindrales bacterium
CCCTTGGCGAACGCCATGACACCTCTAGTGTCGAAACGAACGTCAACCACCCGCCCGGGATCGACGTCGCCCCGATCAGCTCACCTGGTGACACTAGAGGTGCCATCGGAGTCGTCAGCACCGTCCAGGCCCGGCTCTCGGCGCCGGCTTTCCAGCCCCTCAGCCCGCCGAGGTCGCCTCCGCGCGCGTCGCCGCCGCCTTGACCAGGCGCGGGAACCAGTAGCGCCACAGGGCATCGTGGAGGTCCCACGAGCGGACGGTCACCAACCCGACGTGGCGCACGGTCAGGTGCGTGCGCTGGCCGTGCTCGATGGCGTCGAAGGCGACCACCGAAGGAGCGCCCAAGGGCTCGTCCGGGTAGTCCCAGCTGAAGCTGACATGCTGGGGCGGATCGACGGCCAGGACGTGCCCCTCCACGACCGCGTCGCGCAACCGTAGCCGCACGGCGCCCCCGACGCGGAGGTCGATGTCGGCTTCATCCAACCAGCGGCGAAGGCCGTCGGCGGTCGAGACCAGCGCGAAGACCGCCTCGCGCGGGGCATCCACTTCGGACTGCATCTCGACGCGGGTGTCCACGCCGCTCAGACCGCCTTGACGGCCGCGATCAGCTCTGCCAGCCCGGCCTTGGCGTCGGCGAAGAACATCCCCGTCTTGGGGTTCGTGTACAGCTCGTTGTCGATGCCGGCGTAGCCCCGGCCCATCGAGCGCTTGATGACGACGATGCTCTTGGCCTGGTCGACGTCGAGGATGGGCATGCCCGAGACCGGCGAGCCCGGACGCCGGGCGGCCGGGTTGGTGACGTCGTTGGCGCCGATGACCAGGGCCACGTCTGCGCGCGCGAACTCGGGGTTGATCTCGTCCATCTCCTTGAGCTGGGGATAGGGCACGTTGGCCTCGGCCAGAAGCACGTTCATGTGGCCCGGCATCCGGCCGGCCACGGGGTGGATGGCGTACTTCACGTCGACCCCCCGGGCCTCCAGCAGCTCGGCCAGCTCGCGCACGCCGTGCTGGGCCTGGGCCACGGCGAGGCCGTAGCCGGGCACGATGATGACGCTCGAGGCATAGGCCAGCTGGATGGCCACGTCGTCCGCGCTGACCGCCCGGACCGAACCGCCCGGACCGGCCACGGCGGCCATCGTGCCTTCCCCGCCGCCGAAGCCGCCGGCGATGATGTTGGCGATCGAGCGGTTCATGGCGTCGGCCATGAGCTTGGTGAGGATGCCGCCCGAGGCGCCCACGAGCGCACCGGCGATGATCAGCACGGGGTTGCCGATGACGAAGCCGGCCATCGCCGCGGCTGTGCCCGTGAACGAGTTGAGCAGCGAGATGACGACCGGCATGTCCGCCCCGCCGATGGGCAGGACCATGGTGATGCCGAAGAGGAGCCCGGCGACGACGACCGCGCCGAGCACGATCGTGCTCGTCGGCGCGTCGAGGGAGATGGTGTCTGCCGCACCCAGGACGAGGGCCACGAACCCCGCGACGGCGACGATCGCCAGGGCGATGGTCACGAGCCGCCCGCCCGGGATCTGGATGGGCTTGCCCCGGATGAGCCCCTGGAGCTTGCCCGCCGCGACCAGGGAGCCAGAGAAGGTGACACAGCCGATGACCGCGCCGAGGACGACGAAGATGGCCGTCGAGACCGTTCCGGCCGGCGTGTCCACGACCTTGAGGTAGTCGTCGACGGCCACGAGGGCGGCCGCACCGCCGCCGACCGCGTTGAAGAGCGAGACGAGCTGGGGCATGGCCGTCATCTGGACGGTCCGGGCCATGTACAGGCCGGCCCCACCGCCGATGGCGAAGCCGACCAGGATGATCGCCCAGGCCGCCATTGACAGGCCTTCGGGGCGGGTTGCCAGGTAGAGCAGGGTCGTGCCGACGGCGATGGCCATGCCCACCGCGGAGACGCGGTTGCCACCCCGCGCCGTCGCCGGCGAGTTCATCTGGTGGAGGCCGATGACGAACATCGCCGCCCCGGCCAGCCAGGCCAGGAAGACGATCGTGTAGGTCCACTCCTGGGGCATCACTCGCCCTCGCCGCTGGGGGCCTTGGGAGCGACCGGCTTCTTGCGGAACATCTGGAGCATCCGGTCGGTGACGACGTAGCCGCCCACGACGTTGGCCGCCCCGAAGACGACGGCCACGAAGGCCAGGGCGTAGCCGAGGGGTTCGTTGGCCTCGGAGGCGATGAGCATCCCGCCGACGAGGACGATGCCGTGGATCGAGTTGGCGCCCGACATCAGCGGCGTGTGGAGCGTCGCCGGCACCTTGCTGATGACCTCGAACCCGACCAGGATGGCCAGGGCGAAGATGGCCAGGGCGTTGAGCAGATCGGGGTTCATGC
>JBIOIE010000244.1:0-2342 GCA_044449605.1 Candidatus Limnocylindrales bacterium
AGCGCTACCTCGGCGCGGCCTGGGCCAGCGGGGCCACCCCCGTCGTCGTGCTCTCCAAGTCGGACCTCAGCGCCGACGTCCTCGGCGCCGAGGCGCGCGTGGCCGAGGTCGCCATCGGCGTGCCCATCGTGACCATCAGCGCCCTCACGGGGGTCGGCCTCGAGGCCCTGCGGGAGCACCTCGCGCCCCGCCGCACCCTGGCCGTCCTGGGCTCGTCGGGGGTCGGCAAGTCGACGCTCGTCAACGCCCTTCTTGGAGAGGCACGTCAGGCCACCCGCGAGACCCGCGCCGACGACGAGCGCGGCCGCCACCAGACCACGTCCCGGGAGCTGATCCCGCTGCCCGGCGGGGCGCTCATCATCGACACGCCGGGCCTCCGCTCGCTGGCCCTCTGGGACGAGTCCGGCCTCGACCGAGCCTTCGAGGACATCGATGCCCTGGCCGCCGATTGCCGCTTCCGCGACTGCGCTCACGGCCGCGAGCCGGGCTGCGCGGTCCAGGTCGCCATCGCCACGGGGACGCTCTCAGCCGCCCGGCTGGCGAACCGGCGCAAGATCGAACGGGAGTTGGCCAGCCTCGAGCGCCGTTCGGCCGGGGGCTCGCGGGCTGCAGATCGGCGCTTCGGGCGCCAGATCAAGGGCGCGCTCGCGGACGCGATGGCCCGCCACCGCGGCGCCTACGAAGCCTGGGACGGCTGAGTCAGGCGAAGAGGCGGCCCTCCCGGACGACCAGCTCCATCCAGGGCAGCTCGCGTTCGATCGTGGTCGCCGGGCCGTGTCCGGGCAGCACGTGCAGGCTCGGCTCGAGGCGCGCGAGGCGGGTGATCGACTCGGCCATGGCGTCGGCCGAACCGCCTTCGAGGTCGACCCGGCCCCAGGCGCCCGCGAAGAGCGTGTCGCCGCTGAAGAGCAGTCCGGCGTCAGGGGACAGGAGGCAGACCGAGCCCTCGGTGTGCCCGGGGGTGTGGAACACGGTCAATCCGATCTCGCCGAAACGGACCAGGCCGCCCTCCGCCAACTCGACGGCGGGCACGCTGGGCGGGATCGGGAAGGGGGCGAACGCGCCGCCCGGGTGCTCCAGGCCCTGGCGATCGAGGGCGTGGGCGGCGATGAGGGCGCCGGTCGCCACCTGGACAGCGGCGTTGTCGCCGATGTGATCCCAGTGGCGATGCGTGCTGACGATAAGCTTCAGCGTCCAGCCCCGCTCGGCCAGCCGTTCGGTCAGCCAGGCCACACATGGCGTCGCGGTGTCGATGGCGATGGCCTCGCGACTGGCCTCATCGCCGAGCACGTAGACGTTCGTGCCGACCGGCCCGACGACGCGCTGATACAGCTCCACGAGCGAGGCCGCGCTTACCGTCCGCTTACGCGGCCTGGGATGTCCGCCACGCCGGCCATCGTATCCTCGCGCCGATGAAGACGATCCTCGTCGTCGACGACGAACGGAACATCATCGAGCTGGTCCGCCTCTACCTCGAGAAGGAGGGCTTCGCCGTCGTCGCTGCCCACGACGGCCGCGAGGCGCTGACCCTCGCCGAGCGGCATGACCCGGACCTCGTCGTGCTCGACCTCATGCTTCCCGAGCTGGACGGCCGCGAGGTGACGCGCGAGCTGCGCCGCCGCGGCGACGTGCCCATCCTCATGCTCACCGCCCGCGGAGACGACGTGGATCGCATCGTCGGCCTGGAGCTGGGCGCCGACGATTACCTGGTCAAGCCCTTCAACCCCCACGAGCTGGTCGCCCGGGTGCGCGCCATCCTGCGCCGGACCGGCGGCAGTGGCCTCGCCGGGCGACCCATCGAGGTCGGCTCGTTGCGCGTCGACCCCCGCCGTCACGAGGCCTACGTCGCCGCCCGACGACTGGCCCTGCGACCCCGCGAGTTCGACCTGCTGGTCGCCCTGGCCCGCGACCCGGGGGTCGTCCACACCCGCGATTCGCTCCTCGACTCCGTGTGGGGCACGGACTTCCCCGGCGAGACGCGCACCGTGGATGTCCACGTCGCCACGGTCCGGGCGAAGCTTGGCCCCGACGGACCGGCCATCGAGACCCTCCGCGGCGTCGGCTACCGGCTGGTGCCCCCCGCCCGCGAGCGCCCGGCATGAGCCTCCGCGGCCGCATCGTCGGTGCCTTCGCGCTCGTGGCGGTGGCCGTGCTGATCGCCGTCGGGGGCGTCCTCTTCGTGCTCCTGCGCGACCTCTACGCCGACACCAGCAGCGCCGCCCTGGCCGACCTCGTCGTGCCCTTCGTGACCCAGGCGCGGTCGCGCATCGTGGCCGGAGACCGACCCAAGGCAGTCCTCCAGGACCTCGAGACCCAGACCGCCGCGCGCGACATCAGCCTGG
>JBIOIE010000245.1:0-2296 GCA_044449605.1 Candidatus Limnocylindrales bacterium
ATGCCGAGAAAGCCATCATCGCCTACCACGAGGGTGGTCATGCGTTGGTGCAGCGCATCCTGCCCAAGTGCGATCCGGTCGCCAAGGTGAGCATCATCAGTCGCGGCATGGCCCTCGGCTACACGATGGCCCTGCCGACGGAGGATCGCTACCTGCAGAGCAAGAGCGAATTCGAGGACAAGATCGCCGGCCTGCTCGGCGGCAACGCATCCGAGCGCCTCATCTTCGGCGACACCACGACCGGCGCCTCGAACGACATCGAGAAGGCCACCGACCTGGCCCGGCGCATGGTCACCGAGTTCGGCATGAGCGACAAGCTCGGGCCGCTCTCCTTCGGCAAACGGGACGAGCTGGTCTTCCTCGGACGCGAGATCGGCGAGCAGCGCAACTACTCCGACGATGTCGCGCGCCAGATCGACGAAGAAGTGCGCGCCATCATCGACCGCGGCTACAACCGGGCCATGGAGGTCCTGGTGACCTACAAGGACCGCCTCGTGGCCCTGGCCGACAAGCTCGTCGCCGAGGAGACGGTGGAGGCGGAGGAATTCGAGAAGCTCTTCGCCGACCTGCCCGATCCCCACAAGGACGGCGGTGGCTCGACGCCCCGGCCGACCAGTGCCGCGCCAGCGCCGCGGCCCACCGAGCCGGCCGGCGGCACGACGCCCGCGCCTTCGCCCGCGCCTTCGCCGTCGCCCGCCTGACGCGGTGATGCCGGCGGACGACGCCCTGGAGGCCTATCTCGAGCCACGCACGGCGGCCCGTCTGGCCGGTTTCCTGGAGTTCCTGCGGATCCCCAGCATCTCCGGCATCCCGGCCCATGCGGCCGACTGCCGACGGGCGGCCGGCTGGCTGGTCGACCGGCTGACCGCCATCGGCCTCGAGCATGTCGAGGCCGCCGAGACGGGCGGCCATCCGATCGTCTATGCGGACTGGCTCCACGCCGCGGGGGCGCCCACGGTGGTGGCCTACGGGCACTACGACGTGCAGCCGGTCGACCCGCTCGAGGAATGGTCGTCGTCGCCTTTCGAGCCGGTCGTGACGCCCGAGCGCATCCTCGCGCGGGGGGCCAGCGACGATAAGGCCAACATCACGATCATGGTCGATGCCGCCGCGGCCCTCCTCGCCGTGCGCGGACGGTTGCCCGTCAACCTGCGCTTCGTGTTCGAGGGCGAGGAGGAGTCCTCTTCAGTCCACCTGGAGCCGTGGTTGCTGGCGAACCGGGCGCGTCTCGCGGGCGACGTGGCCATCGTCAGCGATGTCGGCTTCTTCGAGGGCAACCGGCCGGCCCTGACGGTCGGGCTGCGCGGCCTGATGTACGCCCAGGTCGAGGTCGCCGGGCCCTTCCAGGACGTGCACTCGGGCGGCTATGGGGGGTCGGTGGCCAACCCCGCCCATGCCCTGGCCCAGATCATCGCTGGACTTCACGACGACCAGGGCCGCGTCACCATCCCCGGTTTCTACGACGACGTGGTGCCGCTCAGCCCGGCCGAGCGGACGGCCTATGCCGACCTGCCGTTCGACGAGGAGGCATACCGTGCCGCGCTCGAGGTGCCGATGCTGGTCGGCGAGGCGGGCTACACCACCCTGGAGCGCAAGACCGCGCGACCGACGCTCGACGTCAACGGCATCTGGGGCGGCTATCAGGGCGAGGGTTCCAAGACCATCGTGCCCGGGCGAGCCAGCGCCAAGATCAGCTGCCGGCTGGTGCCCGACCAGGTGCCCGAGCGCGTCTTCGAACTCTTCAAGGCCCACGTGCTGGCCCTCGCCCCGCCCGGGGTACGCGTCACGGTCCGGGACCTGGGGGGCGGCCTGCCCAGTCGCACGTCGCTCGACCACCCCGGGGTCCAGGCGGCGGCCCGGGCGCTGGAGGCGACCTTCGGCGCCGCCCCGCTCTACATCCGCGAAGGAGGCTCGATCCCCTTCGTGGCGACCTTCGAGCACGCCCTGGGCCTGCCCGTCGTGCTGCTCGGGTTCGCGCCGCCGAACGGCAATTTCCATGCCCCCAACGAATGGATGGACCGCCAGAACTTCGAGCTGGGCATCCGCGCCTTCGCCCGGACCCTCGACGAGATGGCGACGCTGACCGCCTGAGCCGACGGCGTCCCGTGGTGCCTGAACGCCCTCGTCGCAGCCCGAGGCGGTGCGGAGCAGGGTAGTTGGGGTGCTTGGCGCCCCGAATCCCGGTGCTATCATCGGCCGGCGCCGTAGCGAGCTGCATCCGGAGGGCTCCGTGACCACGACCGAGCAACCCACGCCGTCACCCGCCGCGGAGGGCGCCACCGCCCACCCCGAGTGG
>JBIOIE010000246.1:0-2290 GCA_044449605.1 Candidatus Limnocylindrales bacterium
CCTCGACATGCTCCAGCTGGTCAGCGAACGGACCTCGCTGATGACGACCCGCGGCGGCGTCCAGCAGACGGTCATCTACGACCCGGCCGCGATCGTCGAGCGCTACGGGCTGACGGCGGCCCAGATGATCGACTTCAAGGCGCTCAAGGGCGACACCACCGACAACATCCCGGGCATCCCCGGGGTGGGCGACAAGACGGCCGCCAAGCTGCTCATCGACTTCGGCTCGCTCGATGCCATCTACGCAGATGTCGAACGGGTGCTGCCCGAGAAGCTGCGCCAGAAGGTCGTCGAGCACCACGACCAGGTGCTCACCAACCGCGAGCTGGTGACGATCCATCGCGACCTGCCCGTGGAGCTGGACCTGAGCACCGCCGGCCTGGGCGATTACGACCGGGCGGAGGTGATGCGCCTCTTCCGCGAGTACGAGTTCCGCTCCCTTGTCGAGCGCCTGCCCGGCGTCGACGGCGAGGCTCCGCTGGCGCCCGGCGAAGCTCTGCGCAGGGCGGACGGCTCGAGCCCGATGCCGGCGGCGATCGTGCCCGGCCGGGAGCTGGCGCGGCCGCGATCGGCGCTCCCGGGGGAGGGGAGCGGCCTCCAGCTGACGTTGGCCTTCGACGCGCTGGGCGCACCTGCCGAGGTCCACCCGCCGGAGCGTCCGGCGACCGCGGCGACCTCGGTCACCGCCGCCGTCGCCCCGCCATCGGAGCCCGCGGCCCGGCTGCGGGCCTTGATCGGCGACCCGGGCCTGGCCGAGCGCCTCGGACCCGGCGAGGACCCGACGGCCTGGCTGGCCGGCCAGGCATCGCTGGCGGTCGGCCTGGCCCTCGACGATCCGCGGCCCCGGCGCGGCACGCTGCTGGGCATGGCCGTCGCGGGCGCCGACGGACGGCTGCTGACCGCGCCGGCCTCGGAGGCACCGCGCCTCCTGGCGTCG
The DNA here is from genome assembly GCA_044449605.1 of Candidatus Limnocylindrales bacterium. Taxonomy (GTDB): domain Bacteria; phylum Chloroflexota; class Limnocylindria; order Limnocylindrales; family CSP1-4; genus CSP1-4. The sequence continues at coordinate 938 of JBIOIE010000246.1, forward strand.
ATCGCCGCTGCCGGACGGCCGATCGCGGGTCACGAAACCAAGCGTCTGCTGGTCTCCGAACTGGCCCGGCGCGACCCGTCCGGGGCGAGCGAGCGGGCCGACTTCGGCGCGGTCCTGCCGCCCGTGTCCTTCGACACCCAGATCGCGGCCTACATCCTCAACGCCGCCCTGCGCAGTCAGACCCTCGTCGACATCAGCGCCGAGCGGCTGGGTATCGAGCTGCCGGCGCCGGGGACGCTGGGCGGGGCCGACCACGCCGCACTCGAGGCCGCCGCGGTCGCCGCGGTGCGCCCCGGCCTGGAGGCATCACTCGAGGAGGTCGACCTGGCCCGCCTGTACGGGGAGCTGGAGCTGCCGCTCATCCCGGTCCTGGCGGCCATGGAGGCGACCGGCGTGGCCATCGACCGGGCGGCGCTGGCCGGGCTGGGCGCCGAATTCGCGACCGAGATCGCCCGCCTCGAGGCCGCCATCTACGACGCGGTCGGCCATGAGTTCAACCTGGGCAGCCCCAAGCAACTCGAGCAGATCCTCTTCCACGAACTGGACCTGCCCAAGGGCAGGCGCACGAAGACCGGCTACTCGACCGACGCGACCGTTCTCGAGGAGCTTCGCCCGGCGCACCCGATGATCCCCATGCTCCTCGACTGGCGCATCTACACGAAGCTCAAGAGCACCTACGTCGACGCCCTGCCCCTGCTCATCGATCCGGCCACCGGGCGCCTGCACACGACCTTCCACCAGGCCGTCGCCTCGACCGGGCGGCTCAGCTCGTCCGACCCGAACCTCCAGAACATCCCCATCCGCACCGACCTCGGCCGGCGCATCCGGCGGGCCTTCGTCGCCGGCAGCCCCGAGACCACGCTCCTGGCCGCCGACTACAGCCAGATCGAGCTGCGCATCCTGGCCCATGTCAGCGGCGATGCCGCCCTCAAGGACGCCTTCGCGCACAAGCTCGACATCCATCGCGCGACGGCGGCCCTGGTCCTCCACAAGGCGCCGGCCGACGTCACCCCCGACGAGCGCTCGATGGCCAAGATGGTCAACTTCGGGATCGCCTACGGGATGAGCGACTTCGGGCTCTCCAGCCGGGCCAACATCTCGCGGGCCGAGGCGCAGGCGTTCATCAACGGCTACTTCTCGACCTACAGCGGGATCAGCTACTACATGCTCCACATCAAGGACGTGGCCCGCACCCAGGGCTACGTGACGACGCTCCTGGGCCGCCGGCGCTGGATCCCGGAGCTGGCCCAGCGCAACCCGAACCTGCGCGCCGCGGGCGAACGGATGGCCATCAACATGCCCATCCAGGGCACCGCCGCGGACATCGTCAAGATCGCCATGATCCGCCTCGAC
>JBIOIE010000247.1:0-2267 GCA_044449605.1 Candidatus Limnocylindrales bacterium
ACTCGGCCTGCCGCTCGACGAGATGCGCCGGCTCCAGGAGTTCGCGACCGGCGGCCGCTGGCCGGATCTGACCGTCCTCCTCGACCTGCCCGTGGAGGTCGGCCTGGCCCGCAAGCAGAGCGACGAGCAGACCCGCTTCGAGGCGACCTTCGACCTGGCCTTCCACGAGCGGGTGCGAGCCGGCTACCTGGCGATGGCTGCCGCGGAGCCCGGGCGCTGGCTGACGATCGACGCCATGCTGTCGGTGGAGACCGTCGTCGAGCAAGCCCTCGAGGCTATCGACCGCCTGGTCGGGCCGCCGACCGGACCTTCCCGCCCGTCCCTGGGCATCGATCCGTAGACCATCGGCTCGTCGACGTCGTCCTCATTCGCGCTGTCGGCGCTAGCCAGGGCGTAAACGAGCGTGATGCCCGACCTTAGGGCCCTGGCCCACGTCTCACGGCGTGCTCATTCGCGCAGCGATCGACAAGAGACACCCGCGACGAGCTTGATGACGGTCCTTACGGGCAGAGCGCGAATGAGGGCAACGGGCGAGTGGGGATGCGAGCGCCAGCCACTTCGGCGGCGCTGACCCTCAGGCGCGGACCACGATGTTGCCCGGGCCGCGCGCCTTGGCCTCGCGCAGCGCGCCTTCGGCGGCGATGAGCAGCGCATCCGCGTCCGCGCCGGCAGCGGGGAACTGCACGACCGCGGTACTGAGGCTGATCGGGCCCGAGCCATCGATCGGGTCGAGCCGGCCGATCGCCCCGGCCACGCGGGCGGCGATGAGGCCCCCGGCCGAGCCCGCGGCGAGGATGGCGAACTCGTCCCCGCCGAAGCGGGCCACCGTGTCGATCATGCGCACCGAGCCGGAGAGCGTGGCCGCGACCCGGCGAAGAACCTCGTCGCCGATGTCGGCGCCGTGCGCCGCGCTGAGGCGCCCAAGTCCGTCGACGTCGAAGAGCAGCAGGCTCAGGGCGCTGCCCTGGCGCCCGGCCCGGGCCAGCTCGATGTCGAGCACCCGGTCGAACGAGCGCCGGTTGGCGAGGCCGGTCAGGGGATCGGTCGCGGCCACCCGGTCGAACCAGTCGGAGCGCTCCAGGAGCGCCTGCTCGAGGCGGGCGGCCCGGATCGCGGCGGCACTGAGGTCGGCGATGGCCCCGAGGTCGGCCAGCGTCGCGGTGGCATCGACGGGCATCTCCGACAGGCCCACGAGGAGGAGGCCCTCGACCTCCTGGGCCCGGGCAGCGTCCTCGGTGACGAGGGGCAGCAAGCCCATCGCGGCGATGCCGGCGGCAGATCCGCCGAGCGTCGCGCTCATCTGCGGGGTGACGGCCACGATGTCGGCCCGGCGGGCGCGCACGGCCTGCGCGGCCGGGTCGCTGTCATTGCGCGGACCGACCCCCAGCGGCTCGAGGGGCCACTTGGCGAGATCGTCCAGGCCCGCGCCGCCCCCGGCGATCAGCACGCCCTGGTCGCCGTCGAGGAGGTAGATCACGGCGCTCCGGGCGCCGCTCACGGCGCAGGCCTCGGCAGCGAGGCCGTCGAGCTGGTCGTCGAGCAGGCCGCCCCGCGCCAGCAACCGCGCCCCGGACGTGAGCACCTCGCGGATCCGAGCCTGCTCCATGGCCGCTCTCACTCCTCCCTGCACTCGCCGCGAGCATGATACTCGGGGGGCCGGCCGCGACCACGCCGGTATACTCGACCGGTCGCCCCGGCTCGCAACGAGGGCCCGCCCTTGAAGCTCGTCGTCGCCGTCGTCCATATCGAGGACGCAGGCGCGCTCGTCACCGCGCTGACCGAGAAGGAGTTCCGCACGACGCGGCTGAACTCCGCCGGCGGGTTCCTGCGCCAGACGAACGCCACGGTGCTGGTGGGCGTCGAGGACGCCCGGGTGGACGAGGTGCTGGCCATCGTCCGGGCCAACTGCATCTCCCGGACCCAGGTCGTGAACCCGATGCCGCCGATCATGGAACCGGGCGAGTTCTTCATGCCCTACCCCGTCGAGGTCGAGATCGGCGGCGCCACGGTCTTCGTGCTGCCCGTCGATCGCTTCGAACGACTCTGAGCGTGGGCGCCGGCGCGTCATGAGCCCGACGCGGCCCGACCTCGTCGAGTGCTGGGTCTTCCGCCTCCCCGAGGCAGCAGCCGAGCCGGAATTCCTGGTCATGCGCCGGGCGCCAGGACGCATCTTCCCGAGCCTCTGGCAGTGCGTGACCGGCGGCCTCGAGGACGGCGAGCGGGTGCCCCTCGGAGCCCTGCGCGAGGTGGCCGAGGAGACCGCCCTC
>JBIOIE010000248.1:0-2256 GCA_044449605.1 Candidatus Limnocylindrales bacterium
CTCGTCCTCCCGGGCTCGGTCGTCGTCTTCACGCTGGTGCTGCGCATCCTCAGCGTCTGGAGCGCCTCGACCGCCTCGTACCAGTTCCTGCTCACGCCCCTCGTCACCCTGCTGGTCGCCGCGGCCCTCGTCGGCGAGCTGCCGACCCCGGCCTTCGTGCTCGGCGGGGCCGTCGTGCTCCTGGGCGTCTACATCGGCGCCTTCTCGCGGCGCCGCGCGGCGGCGCCGGTGGCCGCGACCACGCGTCGTGCCGCGGCCGGACTTCTGGCCGCGAGCCCAGGGGAGCTGGTTCCGGCCCCCGCCTACAGGGTCGCCCCGCCGCCCGCCGGCACCTGCTGAAGGTCGCCGCGGTGCTGGACCTCCGGGACCTGCCCGGCCTGCCCGACCCGCACCTGGCGCCGCCCCAGGTCGCCGAGGCCGGCGACCCGTTCGCGTCCCTGCGCGTCGTCCACCTCGTGGCGCGCATCCCGAGGGGCAGGCCCGTTCGCCTGCGCGACATCGTCGACCGCCTCAACGCCACGTACCTGGACTGGTCCTTCGACCGCCGGGTGGTGGCCGCCGCCATCCTCCAGCTCCAGGCCAACTGGATGACCGACTACCGGACCGCCGAGGGCATCGTCATCGGCGGCGACGCGGCCGGGGAGACGGTCACGATCGAGGACTCCAGCCGGGTCGATCCGTGGATCGTCCGCCAGGCCGAGCGGCTCGCCTCCGACTGCCGGGCCCGCCTGGCGACCTTCGCGCGCGAGGCCGGCGACATCCCCTGAGCCGGGCCTGGGCGCCCGCCAGGTGGAGATGGCCCCGACGACCCTACTCGGGCTCGAGGAAGACGTCGTCCGGGTAGCAGTAGGCCCAGTCCTCGCCGGGCTCCATCGAGCGGATGAGAGGGTGGCCTGTCGCGTTGACGTGGGCCGTGGCGTGCCGGTTCGGCGACTCGTCGCAGCAGCCGGCATGGCCGCAGATGAGGCACATGCGCAGATGGACCCACTGGCCGCCGATGCGCAGGCAGTCCTCGCAGCCGTCGGCGCTCGGCACCGCCGTCGGATCGATGAGGTCGAGATGGCTGCAGGCGTCGGTCATGAGGCTCCTTCGCGTGGGTCGCCGAGGGCATCGTGGACGGCATGGATGGCCGCCCACGACGGTCCGTCGCCGATCCCCCAGCGGTTGGCAAGATAGACCACCACGAGATCGGCGTCGGGATCGACGAGCAGTCGCGTTCCGGTCAGGCCGCCGTGCCCGAACGCGTGGGCCGAGCCGGGCAGGTGGCCGTCCAGGCCGGGCAGGCTCCAGCCCAGGCCGTAGTGCGCCGGCGCACGCGGGGTGGCCGAGTCCAGCAGGCCGGCCGTCTGGTCGCTGGTCATCTGCTCGACGAAGCGCCGGCCGAGGATGCGGGCGTCGCCCAGGCTGCCCCCGCCCAGCATCGCCCGTCCGAAGTTGACCAGGTCGCCGGCCGTGCTCCACAGCCCGCCGCCCGGCGCCGTCATCGAGATGAAGAACGACGTCGCGATCGACTGCAGGGGCCGCGGGATGTGCTCGAAGTGGAGGGCGACCGCACGCTCCTTGTCCGCCGGGGCATAGCCCGCATCGGCCATGTCCAGGGGCCCGAAGATCTGGTCACGGAGGTAGGCCGGGTGGTCGCGGCCGTCGAGCCGGTGGATCAGCTCGCCGAGGACTGCCCACGACAGCGAGCTGTACTGGTATCGGGTCCCTGGCGCGAAGCGAAGAGGGCTCGTGCAGGCGATCTCGAGCAGCCTCGCCGCGCTCGGCCGCTCACGTACCAAAAGGTCCTGCTCCATCTCCATCATCCCGCTGGTGTGGGTCAGGAGGTGCCGGGCCGTCACGGCCTCGCCGCCGGGCAGGCCCTCGGCGGCGGCCGGTGCCCGGAACGCAGTGAGGTACTGCCGGAGCGGCGTCGAGAGGTCGAGGAGCCCGCGCTCGACGAGCTGCATCACCGCTGTCGCGACGATCGACTTGGAGATGGAGGCCAGCAGGTAGATCGAGTCGGTCGTGACCCGGTCGCTGCCGCTGTACGCCTCCACCCGGACCATCCCGCTCCCGCGGCCGACGGCCAGCACCGCGGACGGGACCAGGCCTCCCGCGACCTGGCCGGCCACGAGGTCGAAGGCGGGCTGGAGTCGAGCGGCGTCGATCCCGGGGGCGATCACGCCGCCATGATGCCGTTCCCGCCTGACTCTCGCCCACAGGCGCGGATAATGGCGGACCGATGCGCCCGCCCGCCCCGGCCACGTCCACCCC
>JBIOIE010000249.1:0-2229 GCA_044449605.1 Candidatus Limnocylindrales bacterium
GCGCGTGAGCTACGAGCAGCTCCTGAAGGTCTTCTGGGAGCACCACGACCCGACCCAGGCCATGCGCCAGGGCAACGACGTCGGAACCCAGTACCGCTCGGCGATCTTCGCAACGGACGCCGACCAGCTGAAGGCGGCCGAGGCCTCACGCGACGCCTACCAGGAGCGCCTGACGGCCGCCGGCTTCGGCCCGATCAAGACCGAGATCCGCATGGCCCCGCAGCTCTACTACGCCGAGGACTACCACCAGCAGTACCTCGCCAAGAACCCTGACGGCTACTGCCCCGACCACTCCACCGGCGTGAGCTGCCCGGTCGGCGTGGGCGTCAAGGCCGCCGGAGCCTAAGGGACGTTCGCGCCGATCCAGGTACTTCGCGGGCGAACAGGCGACCTGGATCGACGAGAAGCCTCTCGGCCGGGGCCTATGATGGCCGGACGGCCTGGCTTCGTCGGGTCCAGCGAGGAGCGTCCCCGGTGATCACCTCGAAACCTGCCGCGGAGCGTGGCGCGGCGACCGCGCTGCCGGTCGGCAGCCCGTCGTTCCCCGAGCCCAGGGCAGATGGGCCTTCGACCTCTCCGGAAGCCCTCGATCGGGCCGTGGCCGAGCTGGGCGCCCGCAAGGCCGCCTGGCTCGATGTCGACGGCCGGGAGCGCATCGACCTCCTCGACGCCACCCTCGCGGGCATGAGCGCGGTGGCGCGGGACTGGGTCATGGCCTGCCTCGAGGCGAAGCGGGCGCCCGTTGGCAGCTTCGGCGAGGGCGAGGAATGGATGATGCTCTCGGCCGTGCCCTCGTTGATCCGAGGACTGCGGTACTCGCTCGCGGCGGCTCGTGAGGAGCGGCCGACGCCGGTCACGACCACGCCGCGCGGAGTGCGCCTGTTCCCGCGTTCACTCGCCGAGCGGCTGCTCCTCATCGGCACCACCGGGGAAGTGCTGACCGCAGCGGTGCCCCGCCCGCCGGAAGCGCGCCATGGCGGACGCGTGGCCCTCATCCTCGGCGCCGGGAACGTCTCGGGCATCCCCGCGATCGACGTTCTCAACAAGCTCTTCGTCGACGATCAGGTCGTCATCCTCAAGATGAATCCCGTCAACGCCTACTTGGGTCCCTTCATGGAGCAGGCCTTCAGGCGGCTCATCCAAGGCGGGTTCGTGCGCATCGTCTACGGCGGGGGCGGCGTGGGCGCCTACCTGTGCGGGCATCCCGCCGTCGACACGGTCCACCTGACCGGCTCGGACAAGACCTTCGACGCCATCGTCTTCGGGCCCGGCGACGAGGGCGCCCGGCGCAAGGCCGAACGGCGGCCGCTGATCAGCAAGCCCATCACCGGCGAGCTGGGCTGCGTCAGCCCCGTCATCGTCGTGCCGGGGCCGTGGTCGAAGGGCGACATCCGCCGCCAGGCCGTCCAGATCTCGACCTGGCTGGCCTCCAACGCCGGCTTCAACTGCATGACCCCACGGGTCCTCATCCAACACCGGAGCTGGTCCCAGCGCCAGGATCTGCTGGCTGCGGTGGGCGAAGTCCTGTCCGGCACCCCGACCCGGGCTGCCTACTACCCCGGGGCCCGCGATCGCCACGCGGGCTTCCTGGCCGCCCACCCCGACGCGCGCCTCCTCGGCCGGGACCGCGCAGACGGGCACCTGCCCTGGACGCTTGTGGCCGATGTGGACGCCGCGGATACGGCCGACCCGTGCTTCGAGACCGAGGCCTTCTGCAGCCTGATGGCCGAGACCGCCCTGGACGCCCCCGACACCGCCTCGTTCCTGGGGGCGGCCGTGCGCTTTGCCAACGAGACGCTGTGGGGCACGTTGAGCGCGATGCTCATCGTCCATCCTCGGACGGCGCGCGATCCCGTCATCGGCCGCGCCCTCGAGGCCGCCATCCGCGACCTGCGCTACGGGACCGTCGGCGTGAACATCTTCACCGCCTACCCATGGGTGCTGACGGCGACCCCCTGGGGTGCCCACCCGAGCGGCGACATCTACGACGTCCAGTCGGGCATCGGCTTCGTCAACAACGTGGACGGCCCGGCCTGGCCCGAGAAGACCGTCTTTCGGGCCCCCTTTCGGAGGATCGATCCGGCCACGGTGGTCGCCAAACGGACGGCCGAGTTCGGACGCAAGTTCGCCGACTACGCCTTCGAGCCGACGACCGGCCGATTCGTCAGCGTGATGGCAACGGCGCTCCGGAGCTGACCCGCCATGCCAGTGGAGACCGAGCCGATCCGC
>JBIOIE010000250.1:0-2223 GCA_044449605.1 Candidatus Limnocylindrales bacterium
AGATGGTGGCCGGGTTCGGGGCGATCTGGGTCGGGGTGCCGAACATCGCCTCGGTCGTGCGCATCGACGCCGTCACGAACAAGGTCCTGGCGACCATCCCCGTACCGGATCCGGCCTACCCATGCGGCGGCATGGCGGTCACGTCAGACGCCGTCTGGGTCGCCGGCTGTGGCGCGACGAACTCGGTCGCGCGAATCGACCCGCAGACGAACGCGACCGTGACCACGATCGATCTCGGAGCCAACAACGAGGAGCCGGTCATCGTGGACGACACGCCATGGTTCCCCACGTGGGGCCTGAACGGCGCTCCCGGCGCTCTCGTGCAGATCGATCCGGCCACCAACCAGGTGGCCTCGGAACTGGGGATCCTGCCTGGGCTCCTCGGCTACGGAGCGGTCATCGCGAACAACTCCGTCTGGGTCGTCGATGGCAGCAGCGGCGGCCAGATCGTGCGCGTTCCGCTCTCGGCCCTCAAGGCTCCCTAGGCCGAGGCGTTGGCCTTACTCGGCCTCGACGCGTGTCCCCGCCTCCCCACGCAGGATCGCGGCGGCGTCCCCCAGGGCGCCGATCGCGGCGACCCCGCTGGTCGCCTCGACGAAGCGGCAGGCGGCCTCGATCTTGGGCCCCATCGAGCCCGACTCGAAGTGGAGCGCGCGCAGCTCCCGCGGCGTGATCCGCTCGATCCGGCGCGCCCGGGGCGTGCCCCAGCCGATCTCGACGGCGGGGACGTCGGTCAGCAACAGCAGGATCCCGACGCCCAGGTTCGTGGCCAGGAGGGCGGCCGAGAGGTCCTTGTCGATGACCGCCTCGACGCCGCGCAGGGCGTCGCCGTCCCTCACCACCGGGATGCCCCCGCCTCCACTGCAGATGACGATGACGCCGGCCTCGACGAGCAGCCGGATCGTGGTCAGCTCGACGATCTCGCGCGGCTCGGGGGAGGGGACGACGCGCCGGAAGTAGTCCCCGTCGGCGGCCACCGTCCAGCCGAAGTCGGCGGCGAGCCGGCGCGCGGCGGCCTCGTCGTAGACCGGCCCGACCGGCTTGGTCGGATGCTGGAAGGCCGGATCTTCGGCGTCGACGACGACCTGGGTGAGCAGCGTCGCGGTCGAACGACCCGGCAGGGCGTTGCCGAGGCCCTGCCCGAGCATGTAGCCGATCATGCCCTCGCTCTCGGCGCCAAGGACGTCGAGGGGATACGGCGCCACCTTCGTGTAGGCCGCGGCCTGGAGGGCGAGCAACCCGACCTGGGGGCCATTGCCGTGGGTGAGGATGAGGTCGTGGTCGGCCGCGAGCACCGCGATCGCCCTGGCCGCGACCTCGATGTTCTCGCGCTGGAGGGCGGCCTCGAGGGGCTCGCCGCGGCGCAGCAGGGCATTGCCGCCGAGGGCCACCAAGACCCGCCTCCGGTCCGCCGGTACCGGCGCGGGCGTGGTGCTCATAGGCGCCCGGAGGCCCCGCTGCCGTGCGTCCAGTCGCCGCTGATCAGCGCGTACATGGCCGCCTCCTCGGTCGGCAGCCGGTTCGCGGCCTGCTGCCAGACGGCCGAGCGCGGCCCGTCGATGACCTCGGCGGTGACCTCCTCGCCCCGGTGGGCCGGGAGGCAGTGCAGGAAGATGGCCTCCGGTCGCGCCAGCGCCATCAGCTCGGCGTTCACCTGGTAAGCGGCCAGGTCGCTGCGTCGCCGGTCGCGTTCGGCCTCCTCGCCCATCGAGACCCAGACGTCGGCGTAGACGGCGTCGGCGTCGGCAGCGGCGGCCTGCGGGTCGCGGGTGACCACGAGCCGGGCACCGGTCGCCTTGGCGGCCCGCAGCGCTCCGTCAAGGATCCCGGCGTCGGGCTCGTAACCGGCTGGGCAGGCCATGGTCACGTCGAGCCCGGCGAGGGCACCGGCCTCGAGCAGGGAGTGGGCGACGTTGTTGTTGCCGTCGCCCACGTAGGCGAGGCGCCGCCCGGCCAGGCTTCCGCAGCGCTCCCGGATCGTGAGCAGGTCGGCGAGGGCCTGGCAGGGATGGTGCAGATCGGAGAGGGCGTTGATGACCGGCACGTCGGCGTACTCCGCCATCTCCTCGAGCATCGACTGGGAGAAGGTGCGGATGACGATGGCGGCGACGTAGCCCGCCAGCGCCCGGGCGGTGTCGGCGACCGGCTCGCCCCGGCCGATCTGCAGCTCGTCGGGGCGCAGGCCGAGCGGCTCCATGCCCAGGCGCGCCGCCGCGGCGGCCA
>JBIOIE010000251.1:0-2199 GCA_044449605.1 Candidatus Limnocylindrales bacterium
AGGATGCGCAGTTCCACCTGCATCGCTCGTCCGGCCTCAGTACGTGCGCGGCTTGGGTTGGAAGCGGGTGATCGTCACCGGCCGGTCGGAGAGGCGAGGATCGCCCTCCGCCTGGTAGGCCAGCGTGTGGCGCAGCCACTCGGCGTCGTTGCGCTCGGGGTAGTCCTCGCGGAAGTGGGCGCCCCGGCTCTCGGTGCGGGCCAGGGCCGAGGCCACGGTCGCTTCCGCGCAGTCGAGCAGGTAGCCGACCTCGTGGGCCTCGAGCAGGTCCGTGTTGAAGACGCGGCCGGGATCCTGGACGCGGGCCCGCTCGTAGCGCCCTTGCAGCTCGCGCACGAGCGGCACCAGGCGGCGCAGGCCGGCCTCGGTCCGGAAGACGCCGCAGTCGTCCATCATCGCCGCCGCCAGCTCGGTCCTGATGCGCGTCGGGCTCTCGCCCTGGCGGCGCGTGCGCAGGCCCTCCAGTTCGGCCCGGACGGGCTCCTGGGCGTCCGCCGCGAGCGGCGGGGCCACCGCGGTCTGGCAGTAGTCGGCCATCGCCCGGCCGGCCCGGCGGCCGAACACGAGGAGGTCGACCAGCGAGTTCGTGCCCAGCCGGTTGGCCCCGTGGACGGAGACGCAGGCGACCTCGCCCGCCGCGTAGAGACCGGGCACGACGGTGCCCCGCCCGTCGGCCATCACGCGGGCCTCGATGTCGGTCGGCACGCCGCCCATCGCGTAGTGGGCCGTGGGCTGGATGGGCACCGGCTGGGTGAGCGGCTCGACGCCCTGGTAGATGCGCGCGAAGTCGGTGATGTCGGGCAGCTTGGCCTCGATCACGGCCCGCCCGAGGTGGCGCACGTCGAGGTAGACGTAGTCCTTGCCGTCGATGCCCCGGCCCGCCCGGACCTCCTGGTAGATCGCCCGGCTGACCATGTCGCGCGGGGCCAGCTCCATGAGCGTCGGCGCGTAGCGCTCCATGAACCGCTCGCCGGTGTCGTTGAGCAGGTAGCCCCCCTCGCCCCGGGCCGCCTCGGAGAGGAGGATGCCCAGGCCGACGATGCCGGTCGGGTGGAACTGGTAGAACTCCATGTCCTGGAGCGGGATGCCGCGCCGGTAGGCCATGGCCATGCCGTCGCCGGTCAACGTGTGCGCGTTCGACGTCACCCGGAACATCCGCCCGTTGCCGCCGGTGGCCAGGAGCACCGCGGCGGCCCGGAAGACGTGCAGCTCCCCGTCGGCGATGCGATAGGCCACCACCCCGCCCGTCTGGCCGCCCTCGAGCAACAGGTCGACGACGTGATACTCGTCGAAGAACGTCACCTCGTGCTTGATGCACTGCTGGTAGAGGGTCTGCAGGATCATGTGCCCGGTCCGGTCGGCCGCGAAGCACGAACGCCGGACGGGCCCCTCCCCGTAGTTGCGGGTGTGGCCGCCGAAGCGGCGCTGGTCGATCTTGCCGTCCGGCGTCCGGTCGAAGGGCAGGCCCATGCGTTCCAGCTCGATGACCCGCTCGATGGCCTCCTTTGCCAGCACCTCGGCCACGTCCTGGTCGACGAGGTAGTCGCCGCCCTTGATGGTGTCGAACATGTGCCATTCCCAGTGGTCTTCCTCGTGGTTGCCGAGCGCGGCGCAGACCCCGCCCTGGGCCGCGCCCGTATGGGAGCGGGTCGGGTAGAGCTTGCTGAGGACGGCCGTGCGCACGCCAGCCCGAGCCAGCTCGAGGGCCGCCCAGAGGCCCGCTCCCCCGGCGCCGACGATGACGGCCTGGTACTCGTGCATGCGCTCGGAGGCCACGCCAGCCCCGCCTGCCATCAGGGCGCCCCCGGCATGGGCAGGGTGGCCACGACGCTCGTGCCCAGCACGAAGAGGACCGCGGCCAGGCCGTAGAGCGTCCACAGGCCGGCCCGCCGCAGGCGCGGCCGGTGGACGTAGTCCATGACCACCGTGCGCACGCCGATGAAAGCGTGGAAGAGGACGAGCATCAGCAGCGTCCAGTCCAGGGCCCGCCAGAAGAGCTGGCTCCAGCGGGGGGTGATGATGAAGGTGGCGTCCTGCTGGGCCGGGTCGAAGACGAAGTGGAGGATGAGGAAGTGGGCCAGGGCGATGACGAAGAGGGCCAGCCCGGTGACCCGCATGAGGTACCAGAAGATCAGCTCGCGGCGGTTGCCCGAGGGTCGCGGCCGGCCGGAGCGGGAGTAGAGGCTCATCGGAAGAACT
>JBIOIE010000252.1:0-2189 GCA_044449605.1 Candidatus Limnocylindrales bacterium
ATCGGCGACCGTGGCCGCCCATTCGGTGGCGACGGCGTGAGCCACCTCCGCGCGGATGGCGGCCCCGACCGGCAGCAGGGGCAGCGACCACCAGGGATCGGCCTCGGCGATGGCCGCCACCTCCGTCGCCCGGCCGCCGTAGAGGCGCCAGAGGCGATGCTCGTAGGGGCCGGCCTCGGCCGGCGGCTCGGCTGGAACGGCAGGCCGGCCGATGACATCGTCGGCCAGGGCGGCGCGATCCCGGCTCCCGAGCAGATCGGCGACGACCTCGGCGGCGATCGAACGCCAGGCCGTCAGCTTTCCGCCGGCCACGGTGGTCAGGCCCGCTGCGCCGTCGACGGCATGGTCGACGAGGACGTGGCGGCGCGAGACGTCGTGGGCCAGTCCGCCCTCGCGCATCAGCGAGCGCACCCCGACGCTGGCCCACAGCGGCGCCTGGCTGCGGGCGGCGGGCAGGACACGCTCGATGCCCTGGGCGAGGTAACGGACCTCGTCGGCGGTCACCCGGGCGCTGTCGGCGGTTCCCTCGAGGTCGCGCTCCGTCGTGCCCAGAAGGGTCTGACCCTGCCAGGGCATCGCGAAGACGAGGCGGCGATCGAGCGGGTGCTCGAAGGCCACGCCATGCTCCGCCAGGCGTGGATAGACGAGGTGGATGCCCTGCACGAGACGGAGCATCCGGGCCCGCTGGACGCCGAGACCGGCCAGGGTATCGTCCGCCCAGGGCCCGGTGGCGTTGACGATGCGGCCCGTCGAGACCGTCGCGGAGGCGCCGTCCAGCGTTCCGGTCAGCTCGAGCGCGGTCACCCGGCCATCGGCCAGGCGAAGGCCGGTGGCGGCGACGTGGTTGCGCACCTCCGCCCCGGCCGCGGCGGCGGCCCTCAAGGCTTCGAGCACGAGCCGCTCGGCCAGCTCGACCTGGCCGTCCCAGTAGAGGGCCGCCTCGCTCAGACCCTCGGTCGAGACGGCGGGCTCGAGGACTGCGAGTCGCGATCGGCTCAGGAACCGGTGCCTGGGCAGGGAGCCCCACGGCGAGAGCAGGTCGTAGAGAGTGAGCCCGGCCCGCAGGCGCCAGCGATGCCAGAGCGGCTCCTTGTAGAAGGGCAGCAGGAACGGCAGGGGGGTGACGAGGTTGGGCACGCGGCGGAGCTGCCAGGCCCGCTCGCGCAGGCCCTCGTGGACGAGGCCGATGTCGAGGTTGGCGAGATAGCGCAGGCCGCCATGGATGAGCCTGCCCGAGCGCGCCGTGGTGCCCCAGGCGAAGTCGCGCCGCTCTACGAGCAGGGTCGACAGCCCCCGGCGGGCGAGTTCCCTGGCGACGCCGGCACCGAGGATGCCGCCGCCGACGACCACGGCCTCGAAGCGGCGGCCGTCCAGGCCTTCGACTCCCGACGGCGAGGGGGAGACGATCACGAGGGTAGGCCCCAGGTACTCCGGGTGCGCGCCACCGCCTCGGCCCAGCGGGCCCGCTCCGTGGCACGCCAGGACTCGGAGGCCCGTGGTTCGAAGCGCGTGCCGACACCGACGATCGCCGCCAGCTCCCCGTCGCTCGACCAGACGCCCGCCGCCCGGCCGGCCAGGAGGGCCGCGCCGAGCGCCGTCGTCTCCGGGATGGCGGCCCGCTCGACCGGCCGGCCGAGGAGGTCGGCCTGGATCTGCAGGAGCAGGTCGTTGCGGGCGGCGCCGCCGTCGGCCCGGAGCGTGTCCAGGTGCGGCGCGCCGCCCGCCTCGAGCGTCGCCACGAGGTCGCAGGTCTGGTGGGCGATGGCCTCGAGCGCCGCCCGGGCCAGGTGGGCCGCGCTGGTCCCGGCCGTGATGCCGTACAGCGACCCGCGCGCGCCGGGATCCCAGTAGGGCGCGCCGAGCCCCGCGAAGGCGGGCACCAGGACGACGCCGCCGGCATCGGGGACGCTCGCGGCCAGTCCTTCGACCTCGTCGACGCTCTCGATCAGCCCGAGCCCGTCGCGGAGCCAGCGGACCGCCGCCCCGGCCACGAACACGCTGCCCTCGAGGGCGTAGGTGGGCCCGCCCGTCTCGCGCTCCCAGGCCAGCGTGGCCAGCAGGCCCTGGGGCGGCTCCGGCGGCGTGGCGCCCGTCGTCTCGAGCAGGAAGCAGCCCGTGCCGTAGGTGTTCTTGGCGGTGCCGGGGCTGAGGCAGAGGCCGCCGAAGAGCGCCCCCTGCTGGTCGCCGAC
>JBIOIE010000253.1:0-2171 GCA_044449605.1 Candidatus Limnocylindrales bacterium
ATAGGGGGCCACGTCTTCGCCTCGCTCCATCCGCTGGCGCAACCAGGTCTCTTCCTGGCGGAAGCCGGAGGGCAGCCTGGCGACCACCGCGACCGAGTCGCTCGCCGTGAGTGGCAACAGCCCGGCGAGGGTCCAGAACGCCACGTACAACAGGGCTGGAAGGGACGGCACGTCCGGCGGGAAGCTGATCCAGGGACCCGCGCCGACGAACGCGACGGCCCACGGTCCATCCCACGGCTGGCCCTGGCCGCCACCCCCCAGGAACTGCGCGAACTTGGCCCCGGCGATGGCCAGCAGCAGGACCGGCGCAGCGACGTCCAGCCAGCGCCGCCACTCGGTGCCCAGCACGCGGGCCACGAACACGCCGCTGAGCGTCCCGCCCAGGACGACGCCGAGCATCGAGATCGAGCCCCGGGCGGGGTCGAGGAGGGCGGCCGGGTCGGCGGAGTACACGGACAGGTAGTCCAGGCCGAAGAGAAGGCGGCCGCCCAGCAGGGCGCCGGGCAGGATGCCCATCACGATGTACACGAGATCGTCGAGGCGCAGCGGGCGGAACGCGCCGAAGTCGTCGACCGTCCGGGCCATCGCCGCCGCCAGGAGGATCGCGGCGACGACGACGACCCCGGCCGCCAGGGCGTCCCAGCGCAGCACCAGCGAGATCGGGAAGTCGATGGTCCAGATCGGCCGGACGCCGATCGTGATCGTCCCGAGCAGCCCGCTTATCACCGGCCTGGGCGCCTGCCGGTCATGGTTTGGTCAGCGCCCTAGAGCTTCTCGACCAGCTCGCGCACGGCGGCTGCCGAGTGGTCGAAGGCCGCCTGCTCGGCCTCGCTGAGCTTCACCTCGACGATCCGCTCGATGCCCTTGCGGCCGAGCTTGACGGGCACGCCAACGAAGAGGCCCTTGGTCCCGTACTCGCCCTCGAGCAGGGCGGCACAGGGCAGGATCGCTTTCGTGTCGCCGAGGATGGCGCCGACCATCTGGGCCACCGCCGCCGCCGGCGCGTAGTACGCGGATCCCGACTTCAGGAGGGCCACGACCTCCGCACCGCCGTTGCGGGTGCGGGTCACGAGCGCTTCGATCTTCTCGGGCGGGAGGAGGTCCGGGAGGGGGATGCCGGCCACCGTCGAGTAGCGAGGCAAGGGCACCATCGTGTCGCCGTGGCCGCCCAGCACGAAGGCGTGGGTGCTGCTGACCGAGACACCCAGCTCCCAGGCGATGAAGGTCCGGAAGCGGGCCGAGTCGAGGATGCCGGCCATGCCCACGACGCGCTCGCGGGGGAAACCGCTGGCCTTCATGGCCACGTGGCACATCGCGTCGAGCGGGTTGGTGACGATGACGAGGATGGCGTTGGGCGAGACCGCGGCCGCCTGGCGCACGACCGAGTCGACGATGGTCACGTTCTTGGCCAGGAGGTCGTCGCGGCTCATGCCCGGCTGGCGGGCGAGCCCCGAGGTGACGACCACGATGTCCGAGCCGGCCGTGTCGGCGTAGTCGTTCGTGCCCTTGATCGAGCAGTCGTGGCCGACCACCGGCGCCGACTGGGAGAGGTCGAGGGCCTTGCCCTGGGGCAGTCCCTCGATGATGTCGATGAGGACCACGTCGGCCAGGCCCGCCTCGGCGATGCGCTGCGCGGTCGTGGCGCCGACGTTGCCGGCGCCGATGACGGTGACCTTGGGGCGGGACATTGCTGGTCGACTCCTTCCGGACACGTGTCGGACGCGAGGGACCATTCTATTCCGGCGCCTCGGACGGCCCGATAGGGCCGGACCGCCTGCGCTGGGCGGGCGGACCCGCGTCGTTCTCCGCCTCGCGCCGACGTGTTGATTGACACCCCGTTCCGGACGTCATAGCGTCCGCCCATGACCCGCGTCAAGCGCACCTACAACCTGCCCGAGGCGACGGTCCTGGCCGTGCGCGAGCTGTCCGAGCGGTACGGGCTGGCCCCGACCCAGGATGCCGTCGTCGAGCTGGCCGTGGACGAGCTGCAGCGGAACCTCCGCTACGCCGAGGAGGAGGCGGTCTGGACCGCCGCGGCTGGCGACCCGGAGTTCGTTGCGGAGGCAGAGGACCTCGCGCGGGCCTTCGCGGCCGCCGATGCCGAGACCTGGCCCGAGTGAGCGGGCGGGTCACGTCGGCCGGGGACACCCGCGTCGGCCTGCGCTGGGCGA
>JBIOIE010000254.1:0-2167 GCA_044449605.1 Candidatus Limnocylindrales bacterium
ATCCAGACCGCCGCGACGGTCGTGGGAGCGGCCACGGCCCTGCAGCGCACGTCGGCCGAAGCGGCCAACGCGCTCCTCGACCCGACCGGCACGGTCGAGCGCCTGGGGAACGACCCGACTGCCGGCCAGTCGACGCCCGCCCTCGTGCCGCAACCGACCGCCGTCTTCCGGACCTCGTTTCGGGTCGACGGCGACAGGCTCATCCTCGTCGACCAGCGCAAGCTTCCGGAGGAGGTGGTCGACTACGAGTGCCTGACCGCGGCCGACGTCGCGTTCGCCATCCGCGAGCGGATCGTGCGCGGAGCCCCGGCCCTGGCCCAGGTCGCGGCCCTGGGACTCGCCCTGACCGCCCACCGGGTACGCGATACGAAGCCGTTCGCGCGCCGGGCGACCCTCAACGGCTCGGCCAACGCGGTGATCAACGCCTCGCCCACATCCATCACCGTGCGGGCGGCCGTGGGCCGGATGCTCGCCCGCTACGACGCGCTGGGGGAGCTCTCCGACGATGGTGACGCGGTCGCCGACGCGCTCCGGCGCGAGGCCGACGCGATCGTTTTCGAGGCAACCGAGGCGCACGGCCGCATCGCGGAGCATGGCCTGGCTGAGCTCCCGGAGCCGGCCGGCCGTCCGCTGCGCATCCTCACGATCGGTAGCAGTGGCGTCCTGGCCGGCGGGCAGTTCGGGACGGCACTCGGGGTCATCGTGGCCGCCGCCGCGGCCGGGCGCCCAATGCAGGTGGACGTGTGCGAGACGCGGCCGCTCCTCGAGGGTGCGAGGTTGACCGCCTGGGAGCTGGGGAACGCAGGTGTGCCGTACCGGCTGATCGCCGATGCCGCGGCGGCAGGCCGGATGGCGCGCGGCGAGGTGGACATCGTCCTGGTGGCGGGCGACCGACTGGCAGCGAACGGCGACGTGGCTGCGATCGTGGGGACCTACGCCCTGGCCCTGGCGGCGGCCCGCCACGCCGTTCCGTTCATCGTCTGCGCGGCCCTGTCCTCCATGGACCTCGACACGCC
This sequence comes from Candidatus Limnocylindrales bacterium, assembly GCA_044449605.1. Taxonomy (GTDB): domain Bacteria; phylum Chloroflexota; class Limnocylindria; order Limnocylindrales; family CSP1-4; genus CSP1-4. Next base: position 1,017 of record JBIOIE010000254.1, read on the forward strand.
CGACGGCAGCGGCCTGGCGATCGACGAGCGTTCGGCCGCCGAGGTGCTCTGGGCCCGGGGGGCGCGAATCGCGCCGGTCAGGGCGAGCGCGCTCAACCCGGCCACCGACGTGACTCCCGCCGAGCTCCTGACCGCGATCGTGACCGAGGCGGGAGTGCTGCGGCCGCCGTGGGAGCCGGCCCTGCGGGCGGCCGTCGAGGAGGCGAGAGCGGCCCGGACCGCAGCAGATGTGGCCCTGGCCGCCGGGGCCGCACCGGAGGCCACATCCGCGGCCCCCGCGCCCGGGTCGGAGGCTGGCGCCTGATGGCCAGCGTCGCGTTGCCGAGACGTCGTTCGGCCTCGCTCGCCGTGCGAACAGTCGAGGATCGTTCCGCCCTGCGCGCGTTCCTCGAACGCGACCGGCTCTACGCCGCCTACGCCATCTGCGACCTGGAGGATCGGGAGTTCGGCAAGACCCGCTGGGGAGCGGCGTTCGAGGATCGGCGGATCGTCGCCCTCGTTCTCGAATACGCGGGCCTGGCGCCCCAGCCCGTCTTCGTCATGGGCCGGCCCGATGGCGTCGAGGCGGTCCTGCGCGACGTGATCCGGCCGCGGGCCGCCTACGTCGCCGGCCTCCCGGAGCACCTCCCCGCCGTCGCCGCCACCTACCGCATCGAGCCCGGCCCCCAAATGGTCCGGATGTGGGTGGATCGCACCACGTTCCGGCCCTATCCGGCGGCCGTCGGGCGCATCCTCCCGGCCGAGATCGGCGACCTGAACCGCCTGTACCAGCTGGGCTTCGCCGCCTGGCTGCCTTCCAGCACGATCACCAACGGCGTCTATCACGGCGTCCGCGTCGGGGGTCGACTCGTGGCGGCGGCAGGCACCCACGTCATCAGCCCGTCGGCCCGGCTGGCAGTGGTCGGCAACGTCCTCACCCACGCCGACTTCCGCGGTCGAGGCTACGCGAAGGCGGTGACGTCCGCCGTCACGTCCGAGCTGCTGCGGACCTGCGACCAGGTCGTCCTGAACGTCAGGTCCGACAATCCGCCGGCCCTCCAGGCGTATCGTCGCCTGGGCTACCAGGAGCATATCCGCTTCGAGGAGCGGCTCGTCCATCGCCACGGGCCGCCCTGGCCACACCTGGCGGGGTCGATCCGCCGCCTCTTCCC
>JBIOIE010000255.1:0-2165 GCA_044449605.1 Candidatus Limnocylindrales bacterium
CCATCGCCCAGATCAGCGGCAAGCTCGAGCGGATCCTGGCCGAGGATGGCCGCGAGGCCGACCCGGACGCCGTCGCCCTCGTCGCCCGCCTGGCCGCGGGCGGGATGCGCGACGCTGAGTCGATGCTCGACCAGCTCCTCAGCGCCGGTCTCGAACGGATCAGCGCCGACGCGGTCCGCGACCTGCTCGGCCTGGCCGAGGCCGGCGAGGTCTCCGCCTTCGTGTCGGCCATGCTGGGGGGCGATGCCCTGGCCGGCATCGCCGTCCTCGACCAGCTCGAGGCGGAGGGGCGCGACCTGACGGCCTTCGCCGACCAGGTCGTCGACCGCCTGCGGGAGGTCGTCGTCGCCCGCCTCGGAGGCGGCAGCGACGGCCTCGCGGCGTCGCCAGCGGTGCTGGCCGAAGTGGCCCGCCGCGTCGCCGGCCTCGATGCCAACCGCAGCGCCGCCGGCGGCTTCCGCTTCCAGCTGGAGCTGCTCCTGCTGCGCGGTCTCCCCGTCGAGGATGCCACGCCGACGGCAGCGTCGGTCCCCCGGCCCGTTCCGGTCCGGCCCGTCGTCCGGGCAGCGACTGCCTTGGCCCCCCCGCCGACAGCCTCGACCCCCCAGGCTCCGGCCGCTCCGTCGGCCGGAGATACCCCGATGACGACCCCGCTGACGACCGCAGCCCCGGTCGCCGCCTCGGCGCCCGCGCACACGGGCCCATCGTCGCGCACGGCATCGGCGCCGGAGGTGCTCGACCGGCTGCGCATCGGCTGGCCGCAGCTCGTGGCCCATGTGTCGGCCAACCCGGCCAACCGCCCGCTCATCGAGGCCGCCCGCCCGGTCGACGTCCGCGACGGCTTCGTCGTCCTCGGCTTCCCGGAGGACCAATCCTTCCTGCGCGACATCGCCGAGCGCAAGAAGCGCATCCTCGAGGACGCCGTTCGTCTCGTTCTCGGGGCCGACTTCGGCGTCCGCTGCGTGGCCACCAACCTGGCCGCCGTCGACCCACCGCCGGCCGACGCCGCCGACACCGTCGAGCTGGCCCGGCGCGTCTTCGGGGGCGACCTCGTCGACGTCGCCGAGATCACTTAGGAGAGCACCGTGAGCTTCGGCAACCTGGCCAAGATGGCCCAGCAGATGCAGGCCCAGATGGCGCGCGTCCAGGCGGAGCTGGCCGTGCTGACCGTGCAGGGCAGCGCCGGCGGCGGCGCCGTGACGGCCACGGCCACCGGCAAGGGCGACCTGATCTCGATCGTCATCGACCCCGAGGTCGTCGATGCGGCCGATGTGGAGATGCTCCAGGACCTGGTCACGGCCGCCGTCAACGAGGCCCTCCGGGCGGCCCACGCCGAGACCGAGACGCGCATGGCGGCGGTGACCGGCGGGCTGCGCCTGCCCGGCCTCGGCTGAGCCGTCCGTGGCCCGGCTCATCGAGCCCGTCGCTCGCCTCATCGAGGCCTTCGCCCGCCTGCCCGGGGTCGGGCCCAAGACGGCCCAACGACTGACCTTCCACATCCTGCGCGCTCCCGATGCCGAGGCACGCACCCTCGCGGCCGCCCTCATCGCCGTCCGCGACGAGGTCGTCTTCTGCGAGGTCTGCTTCAACATCGGCGCCCAGGCCCGCTGCGAGATCTGCCTCGACCCGAGCCGCGACCAGGACCGCCTGGTCGTCGTCGAGGAGCCGCTCGACCTCCTGGCCCTCGAACGGGCCGGCGTCGTGCGCGGGCTCTACCACGTGCTCCAGGGCGCGATCTCCCCCATCGACGGCATCGGTCCCGATCGCCTGCGGGTGCGCGAGCTGCTGGAACGCGTGGAGCGGCGAGCGGTCGACGGCGAGCCCTTCAGCGAGGTCATCATCGCCACCAACCCGACCCTCGAAGGGGAGGCCACGGCGATGTACCTCGCCGAGCGCCTGGCGCCTCACGTCGGGACCATCACCCGCATCGCCCGGGGCATCCCCGTGGGCGGCGACCTCGAGTACGCCGACGAGGTCACCCTGGTGCGCGCCCTCCAGGGCCGCCGCCTGGTCGACCTGGCCGAGCGCTGAGGCCGCGCATGAGCAACCTCGTCGGCGAGATCCTGCTCCGCCTGGCCAAGGCCGGCGTGGCCGCGCTCCTGGCCATCCTCGTCTACTGGGTCGCGACGGCCCTCTTCGCCGCGCCCGGCTCGGTCGAGCTGGCC
>JBIOIE010000256.1:0-2153 GCA_044449605.1 Candidatus Limnocylindrales bacterium
CCCAGAACTCGACGTGGTCGACGCCGTTGAGGGGCAGGAAGTCGCCCGCCTCCTTGTAGGCATCCTTGTTGACGTGGGCGCCGGCCTGGTTGGCGGCTGCCCGGGAGATGGTCTCGGTCATCGCGGCTTCCTCGTGGGACGCGTCGAGGTCGAGGCCGCCATCCTACGCCCGACGTCCGTCAGCCGGCGGCCACCTCGCGGCAGCGATTGACCAGCCGGCCGATGCCTTGGATCTCGACCGCGACCTCGTCGCCGTCGTGGAGGAAGGTGGGCGGATCGCGGAAGACGCCGACGCCCGAGGGCGTCCCGGTCAGGATGACGTCACCGGGTTCGAGCGTGAAGGCCCGGGCACAGTGGGCCAGGATCGCGGCCACCGGGAAGATGAGGTCGCCGGTCGTGCTCGCCTGGCGCCGCTCGCCGTTCACGTCGCAGCTGATGGCCAGGACGCCCGGGTCGGGGATCTCGTCGGTCGTCACGAGCACGGGCCCCAGGGGGCAGAACGTGTCCAGGCTCTTGCCGCGCACCCACTGGCGATCGCCGAACTGGAGGTCGCGGGCGGAGACGTCGTTGGCGCAGGTGTAGCCGAGCACGAAGTCCAGGGCCTCCCCGACGCTGATGTTCCGGGCGCGCCGGCCGATGACCACGGCCAGCTCGGCCTCGTAGTCGACCTGGGCGGTCAGCCCGGGATCCCAGCTGATGGCCTCGTCCGGCCCGATCACCGCCGTCGGGAACTTGGCGAAGATGAGCGGGGCCATGGGTAGCTCCGCCTTCTGTTCAGCGGCGTGGGCGTGGTAGTTGAGCCCGATGGCCACGACCTTGCCGGGGCGCGGCAGCGGGGCCAGGAGCCGCAGCTCCGCGAGGGGCGAGCCCTGCTCCGCGATGCGGGTCGCTGCCGAAGCCGCCGCGGCGCGAAGCGCGCCGAGGACCACTTCGCCACCGGCCAGCAGCGCGGCCATCGTGGCCGGCCCGCCGGGCAGCACATCGGTCGCCGGCAGGGCACGGTCGCCGGCGGCCACCCCCAGCCGCTCTTCGGATCGGGCGCGGTAGCTCAGCAGGCGCATGGCGTCAGTATCGCGCGGTCAATGGCTCGTCTGGGGGACCAGGGCGCGCTCGGGCGAAGGCGCGGTCTGGGCCAGGATCACCCCGCCGATCACGAGCGCCCCGCCGAGCAGCTGGAGCGGACCCAGCGTCTCGCCGAAGAGGAGCGTGGCGAAGGTGATCGTCCAGATCGGTTCGACCGTGCTGATCAGGGCGGCCTGGGCTGCGCCGATGCGCTTCGTGCCCGCATAGAACGACTGGAGGGCGATGGCAGTCGAAACGAGCCCGACGCCGATCAGCCCCAGCCAGGCCTCCGGGGGTACGGCGAACGGGTTGGTCGGCCGTCCGGTGACCGTCGCGGCCACGAAGTAGACGACCCAGGTGGCCGTCGTGATGAGCGCGGCGGCGGGCCCCGGGTCGGTCTCCTCGGCCGATTCCATGGCCTCCGGCGGCAGCGCGTCGGCGCTGGAGGGCCGCTCCCCGGAGAGCCGCGCCGCGAAGATGATCCAGACCGCGTAGATGATCGGCGAGGCGACCGCCAGGAGGATGCCCGAGAGGGGCGGCGCCCCCTCTGCCCGGATCCCGCCGAGCGCCAGGATCACGCCCAACGAGGCGATGCCGAGGGCCAGCCAGGGCCGCCGGCCCGCCAGCCGGCGTCCCCAGCGCAGGGCCAGGACGGCCACCAGCACCGGGTAGATGTAGACGATGAGGGCGGCCAGCGACGCCGGCACGGTCTCCAGGGCCGCGAAGTAGGTCCCCGAGTTCGTCACGTAGAGGAGGCCGAGGCCGAGCAGCACGAGCACTCGCCGCCGCGACAGGCGCCGGAGCGCCCGCCGGTCGGCGGGCCGGGCGAGCAGCCACAGCCACGATGCAAGAGCCGCGAAGCCGAAGCGCCAGGCGAGCAGGGTCATCCAGTCCAGGCCCGCGGCGTAGACCGGCTTCGCGAACAGGGCACCCGAGCCGAAGGCGCAGGCGGAGACGATGACCAGGCCGATACCGACGGCGCGCCCGCGCGGGAGGCGCGGGCTGGGTGGGGCCACCCTCAGCCGAGCAGGCTGACGAGGTGGTGGGACAGGTCGCGCGCGGAGACGATGCCGGTGACCCGGCCGTGGCGA
>JBIOIE010000257.1:0-2131 GCA_044449605.1 Candidatus Limnocylindrales bacterium
CTTCTACCGCAACGGCGAGGCCGACGAGCTGCTCTTCGTGCATGAAGGCACAGGGCGCTTCGAATCGGTCTTCGGCGTCATGGACTACCGCCCGGGCGACTACATCGTCATCCCCATCGGCACGACCTGGCGGCTCGATCCGACGCCGGAGACCGCCCAACGCATGCTCTGGCTCGAATCGGCCTCGGAGCTGGAGCCGCCCAAGCGCTACCGCAACGACTATGGCCAGCTCCTCGAGCATGCCCCCTACTCCCAGCGCGACATCCGCGTGCCGGAGGCGACGCCCGTCCGCGACGAGAACGGCACCTTCGTGATCGAGGTCAAGATGCGCGGCCGCATCACCGCCTATCACTACGGCCGCCATCCCTTCGACGTGGTCGGCTGGGACGGCTACCTCTACCCCTGGATCTTCAATATCGCCGACTTCCAGCCCATCACCGGACGGGTCCATCAGCCACCCCCGGTCCACCAGACCTTCCAGGGCCGCAACTTCGTGATCTGCTCCTTCGTGCCCCGCAAGTTCGACTACCACCCCCTGGCCATCCCGGCGCCCTACAACCACTCGAACATCAACAGCGACGAGGTCATCTACTACGTCGCCGGCAACTTCATGAGCCGCCGCGGCGTGGAGATCAGCTCCTTCACCCTCCATCCGGCAGGCATCCCGCACGGGCCCCACCCGGGGACGGTCGAGGCGTCCATCGGCAAGGAGGCGACCGACGAGCTGGCGGTCATGGTCGACACCTTCAACCCGCTTGAGATCACCCGCCAGGCCGCCGAGCTGGATGCGCCCGACTACCCCTACAGCTGGCTGCCGCCCGCGGACGACGAGGACGATGTGCAGCAGCTGGCCGAGCGTGGGCCGGAGGCGTTCCCCGACTGATGGGCGAACCATCCGGGCCGCGGACCGACCTGCGCGCGCGCGTCCGCGCCGGGGAGGTCACCTTCGGCGCCTTCGCCGCCCTCAGCTCGCCGATCTCCGTCGAGCTGATGGGCCGCAGCGGGCTGGACTGGGTCATCCTCGATCTCGAGCACAGCCCCCTTACCGAAACGGACCTGCTGGCCGGCATCTACGCCCTCCAGACGACCCGGGCGACGGCCCTCGTGCGGGTCGAGGAATCGACCCGCCTGCGCATCGGTCGCGCCCTCGACTTCGGCGCCGAAGGCCTCATGATCCCCCGCCTCGAGACCCCGGCCGAGGTTCGGGCCTCGATGCACTGGCTGCGCTTCCCGCCGGCGGGGATCCGGGGCATCGCCCTCTCGACTCGCGGCGCGGGCATGAGCGACGTCGCCCACGAGGACGTCCAGCTCCTCAACGCCCGACCTCTCGGCATCTTCCAGATCGAGAGCCCGTTGGCGGTGGCCAACGCCGCCGAGATCGCCGCGATCGACGGCGTGGACGTGCTCTTCGTCGGTCCCACGGACCTGAGCCACGCGATGGGGATCCCTGGCGCGATCAAGGACCCCGCCTTCATCGCGGCCCTCGAGACGGTCGCGCGGGCCTGCGCCGATCACGGCAAGTCGGCCGGGATCCTCCTCCGCGGCGCCGCCGATGTCAGCTCCCACCTGGCCATGGGCTACCGGTTCCTGGGCATCGGGTCCGACGGCGCCTGGGTGCGCGACGGCGCCCGGGCCGCGGTCGCGGCCGCGCGGGCGGCCAGCGCATGAGCGGCGACACCCCGGCCGGACTGATCGCCCGGATGGCCGCGGTCCAGACCCGCCTCGCGGCCCACGCCGCGGCCGAACGGCCCGGCCTCACCGCGCCCGACGAGGGCACCGGCGAGCGCTGGGAGGCGGGCCAGGTCTGGGCGCACCTCGCCGAGTTCCCGGCCTACTGGGTCGGTCAGATCCGGGGGCTCATGGCGGCCCGGGCCGCCGGAGCCGCCGAGCCCATCCCGTTCGGGCGGACCAGGACCGACCCCTCGCGCGCGGCGGCGATCGAGGCGCGCCGGCGGGACGACCCGGCCGCGCTGCTGGGCGATGTCCAGGCGGGCATCGCCGATGCCCGCGCCCTGTGCGCCTCGCTCCGGGCGAGCGAGTGGAGCGCTCTCGGCCTGCACCCCGTGCGCGGACCGATGACCGTCACGGACATGGTCGAGCGCTTCCTGGCCGACCACCTCGAGGAGCACGC
>JBIOIE010000258.1:0-2100 GCA_044449605.1 Candidatus Limnocylindrales bacterium
CGCCCCGGTGGTGAAGAGCGTCAGACGCAACGGCCTCTTCGCTTGGAGCCGACGACGGGACTCGAACCCGGAACCGGCGGTTTACAAAACCGCTGCTCTACCAATTGAGCTACGTCGGCGCGACTGCGCAGTTTACAGCAGGCCGGCGGTCGAGCGCAACGCACGCGGCGGAGCCTGTGCCCGGCGCTGCAGTCATGCAGCCTCCTGTGGACTCGATGACGCCCTGCCGGTGCCTGTCGTCGTCGTCGCACGGTGCGCCACGCACTCGAGCTCAGCACGACTGACGACCCGACCGCCACCGAGGGACCCCCCAGCGTGCTGGAGACTCAGCGACAACGCGCCGCGACGACCGTGACGACCGCGCCTATGGAGTCGGGACGTCCTTCGCGACCCGGCGCCGCACCTTCGGAGCCGGCTCATGTTCGGGGACGGTCGCTTCCGCGGCTGTCTTCCTGGGACGAGGCTGCACGGCTTGGGCGCGGCCGGGGTGGAGGCGCCGTCTGGACGGCCGAGGTGGGCCGTGATCCCCCCGGATGGGACGTCAAAGGCCCGATACGAGCGCCGAAGCACGGCTGGAGGCGTCGATCAGGGCGCTCCATGGCCAGGTGGGACACAAGGTGTCCCGACGCGGCCAAGTTGGCGCGACAGGTCCGCCGTAAGGGGCCTTTGATGTCCCATCGAGCGAGCTACACGGGCGGGTTCGCCTTGGGCGTCCGAGCATGGGTCTTCCTAGCCGGTGTGGCTGCGGCCGGAGCGGCTTCGGCTGGCGGATCCGCGGGGGCCGTCGAGGCAGCCGGCGCCTTGGCGGCACGTGGCTTGCGCTTCGGCCTGGGGGCCGCCGCGTCGACCGCCGGGCTCGCCGACTCGACCGTGACGGGGGGTTCGGCGGCTGCTTTGGCGCGGCGAGCGCGGGCCCTGAGCGCGACGTTCGCGAGTGCCTCCGCTGGTGCCGCCACGTCCGCCGGCCGCTCGGTGGCCTCGACTTCGACTGGCTCCTCGGCGGCCTCGGCGGTCGACGCCGGGGCAGGCGCCACGTCCGGCAGGCCCCGCTGGGTCGCCGCCTCGAGGAGCAGGACCGAGCCTGCCACGGCGGCGTTGAGCGACGCGACGCGGCCGTGCATCGGGATGCGCACCGTCAGATCGAGGCGACGCCGCACCGACCCCGAGAGCCCGCGACCCTCGCTGCCGACGACCATCGCCAGCGGGCCGCGCAGGTCCGCCTCGCGGTAGGTCAGCATGGCCTCGGCGTCGGCGCCCACGAGGCGCAGGCCGTGGGCGCGCAGGTCGGCCAGCGTGCTGCCCAGGTCGTCCACGGGCACGAGCAGGAGGTGTTCGACCGCCCCAGCCGAGGCCTTCACGGCGGAGGGCGTCAGCGGCGCGGCGTGGTGGGTCGGGAAGCAGACGCCATGGACGCCGGCGGCCTCGGCCGTGCGCAGCAGGCTGCCCAGGTTGTGGGGATCCTCGAACGAATCCAGCGCCAGCACGAAGGGCCGTTCGCCGCGCTCCGCGGCGCGCGCCAGGACATCGTCAAGCGTCGCCCACTCACGCGGTGCGACGGCCAGGGCCACGCCCTGGTGACCGTCGAAACCGGCCAGCGCGGTGAGGCTCCCGCCCTCGATCTCGACCACCGGGATGCGCAGCGTCGTGGCATGGAGCACGAGCGCCTCGAGCGGCGCGCGCCGCTGGGGCACGACGTACAGGCGGTGCGCCGGGCGGCGGGCGGCGAAGGCCTCCTCCACCGGGCGACGACCGGCGATCAACTCCTCGCCCGGCTCGAGCTGGACGGCGGCCTCGGCGATCGCCCACGGCGGGCGGACGGGGCCCGGCGCGCCCAAACCGAACCGACCGGGCGGTCGGCTGGCGAAGCGCCCGGCATGACCACCGGTCCCCCGATCGTCAGGCCGGCCTCCACCGTACCCCTGACGACCGGACGGCCGCGGCCCGCCGCGGCTGTCGAAGCGGGGTCCGGGACGGGGCCCACCGGGACCGCCGGGACCGCCAGGCCCGTCGAAGCGCGGCCGGCCGGGGCCGCCGGGCCGTGGCCCCCGACCCTCGAACCGGGGCGGCGGCGGGCCCGAGCGCGACGGCCCACCGTACGCC
>JBIOIE010000259.1:0-2085 GCA_044449605.1 Candidatus Limnocylindrales bacterium
GGCATGCCGTCCGGCGTCAGGGAGATGAGCCCGTTGATCTGGTGGCGGATGCCCACCCGTTCGTCGCCCAGGATCTCGGGCACCAGCTCGAGGGCCTGCTCCATCTGCGGCTCGAAGTCGGCCGCCGTGAAGGGCAGCTCGGTCGGCGAGAGTGCCGCCGCGGCGATCGAGGGGATGTCGTCCGGCTCGATGAGGATGGGCCGGTGGGCGTACGAGCCGACCTCGAGGTCGCTGCCGTGCTGGCGCTCGTACATGTTCGTGTCCATGTCGCGCAGGATCGGGAACTTGATCTCGCCGACCGTGTCGGCGAAGGCCGGCACAGGTCCGACAGAGATCATCTGGTGGACGGCCGGGGTGAGCGGGATCGAGGCGCCGGCCATGCGCGCGATGCGCGGGCTCCAGACGCCGCAGCAGACGACGACGGTCTCGGCCCGGATGTCGCCCTTGTCGGTACGCACGCCGGCGACGCGTCCGTCGACGACGGCGATGCCGCTGATCTCGGTCAGCGGCGAGATCGTCAGGGCGCCCATCGCCTGCGCCGCCTCGCGCATCAACGTGCCCGCACGCAGGGAGTCGACGACCCCGACACCGGGCGTGTGGAAGCCACCGAGGATGACCCGCTCGTCGATGTAGGGGACGAGGGCCTTCACCTGGGCCGGGCTGACCAGCTCGACGGGCTCGATGCCCCAGGAGCCCGAGGAGGCCATCCGCCGCTTCAGCTCGGCCATGCGCTGGGGCGTCCGGGCGACCTCGATGCCGCCGCTCCGGGTGAAGACACCCAGCTCCTGGTACTGGCGGACGCTGTCCAGGGTGAAGGCGGTCATCTCCTTCGAGTGGTCGGTCAGGAAGATGAAGTTCGAGGCATGGCCGGTCGAGCCGCCGGGGCTGGGCAGGGGGCCCTTGTCGAGGAGGACGATGTCCCGCCAGCCCTGCTTCGCCAGGTGGTAGACCATGCTGTTGCCGACGATGCCGGCGCCGATGACGACGACCCGCGCGCGATCCGGTAGAGCGCTCATGGCGCGGTATCCCTCCTGGGGCTCGATGGGCGGGACGCAGCGTACATGATGCCGCGCGGCCGTCGCGGCCGGGTCAGACGCGCCGCAGGCTGAGCGGCTGGCCTGCCCGCAGGCCGAGGTTGGCCGCGAGGGAGGCCTGATTGGCGGCCAGGCAAAGGCGGCCGTAGGAGTCGACGTAGACGAGCGCCTGGCCGGGCGCGACCCGCCCGAAGGTCTCGACGAAGGCCGCCTCGATCTCGCTGGCAGTGTCGGCCTCGCCCGGCTCCGGCGCGCCGGCCCAGGCGATGGCCAGGCGATCGCCGTCGGCGAGCGGCCCGAGCGCCGCCTCGAGATCCGCCAGCTCGCCCGCCAGCTTGACGTTGCCGAAGGTGTCGACATAGATCACGCCGGTCTCCAGGGCGCCGGGGGAGCGGCGGGGTTCGGGCCAGTCCAGGCGAACGAGGGTCGACGGGTCGAGGGGCCGGCCGAACTCCGCAAGGGCCACGCCGAGCGCCAGGTGGGCGGCTGCGGGCGCGAAGATGTCGCGGCCGTGGAACGAAGCGGTGACCGTTGCCAGGCGGTAGTCCGGGTTCTCCAGGACATGCGCGGCGGAGATGCCGCCGAGGCGCTCCGCGGCCGGCAGCAGGAGGCCGTTGTCGGGGCCGACCAGAACGTCGCCGCGGGCGGTGGCCACGCCGATCGGCAGGCGGGCCGTCCCGACGCCCGGGTCCACGACGGCGACGTGGACGCCGACCGGCAGGTAGGGCAGGGCACACCACAGCAGCAGGGCCCCGTCCGAGACCTGGAACTTGGCCACTTCGTGGCTGATGTCGATGACCGTCGCCCGTGGCGCGATGGTCAGGATCACCCCTGTGCAGATGGCCGCCGAGGGATCGCGGGCGCCGAAGTCGGTGGTCAGGCTGATGACCGGATGGTCTCGACCGGCACGCGGGTCGGCGTCCGATGCCGCCGGCGTCGTCAGCGGCTGGCGGTGGGCGGTGGGCATCGCGGCGATGGTAGCGAGCCATGCCCGGACGGCCCCGACCCGGCGCCACATGTCCCGGACCGCGCCGCTTGGGCGGCGGGGGCC
>JBIOIE010000260.1:0-2083 GCA_044449605.1 Candidatus Limnocylindrales bacterium
GCTGCTGGGTGAACCTGCCGCACATGGGCCGAGATGGTGGCACAGTTCGTCCATGGCCCGCTCGTCGCCATTCGCCCGCCACTGGACCCTCGACCCCGACGTCGTCTTCCTCAACCACGGCTCCTTCGGGGCCTGTCCGATACCGGTGCTGGAGGCGCAGTCGGCCTGGCGGGCCCGCCTCGAGGCCGAGCCGGTGCGCTTCATGGTCGACGAGCTTGAGCCGGCTCTGGACGACGCCCGGGACCGGATCGCGGCCTTCCTGGGTGCCGAGCCGGACGACCTGGCCTTCGTCCACAACGCCACCAGCGGCGTCAACACCGTGCTCCGCTCGCTCCGCTTCCAGCCGGGGGACGAGATCCTCGGTGCCGACCACGAGTACAACGCCTGCCTCAACGCCGCCCGCTACGTGGCTGAAGCGGCCGGCGCGCGGCTGGTCGTGGCCGCGCTGCCCTTCCCCGTGGAGGGCCCGGAACAGGTCATGGAGCGCGTCCTGGACGCCGTCACCACGCGTACGCGGCTGGCCCTCCTGAGCCACATCACCAGCCCGACCGCGGTGGTCCTGCCCATCCTCGAGCTCGTACGTGAGCTGGCCGCGCGCGGCGTCGACGTCCTCATCGACGGCGCCCACGCGCCCGGCAACGTGCCCGTCGACCTGCGCGAGCTTGAGGCGGCGGGCGCCGTCTACTGGACCGGCAACCTCCACAAGTGGGTCTGCGCCCCGAAGGGTGTCGCTGTCCTCTGGGTGCGTCGCGACCGACAGCCGGCCATCCATCCGCTGACGATCTCGCACGGCGCCAACGATCCGCGCACGGATCGGAGCCGCTTCCGCCTCGAGTTCGACTGGCAGGGCACGGACGATCCCTCGGCCGCCCTCTCGGCGCCGGTGGCCGTCGACTTCATCGGCGGCCTTCTACCGGGTGGTTGGGAGGCGGTCCGGGAACGGAACCACGAACTCGCCCTCGCCGGACGGGATGCCCTCTGCCGCCACCTGGGGCTGGAGCCGCCCGTGCCCGATGCGATGCTCGGCTCGATGGCCGCCGTGCTCCTCGACGAGACGACCGGGACCCGCACCAGCCGGGCCCTCTCGCCGCTCGATGCCGATCCCATCCAGCTGGCCCTCATGGAGCGGTTCGGGGTCGAGGTCCCGGTTCTGCCCTGGCCGACGCCCTGGACCCCCGGCTTCGAGCCCGACATGGCCCGCCGCCGCCTCGTGCGCCTGTCGGCCTACCTCTACAACGACCTGGCCGACTATCAGCGGCTGGCCGACGGCCTCGCGGCGATCCTGGCGCCCTGACCGGCCCCGTGCCGACCCGGCGCCCTGACGGCCGCCGCTCATGCCCGGACCGCGGGCCGTTCATACTCGGGACATGACCACCAAGGCCGCTGCCGAAGCCCCGGCCCTCGCCGCCGCCGCCGAGACCATCCTGCCCGATGTGATTCGCATGCGGCGCCATCTGCACCGCCATCCGGAGCAGGGCCTGCAACTGTCCCAGACCCAGGCCTTCGTGGCCGCCGAACTCGAGCGGCTGGGCGTGGTGCCCACCCTGGGACGGAGCGTCGGCTCGGTGACCGCGGTCATCGAAGGCTTCGCGCCCGGACGAACGATCATCCTGCGCGCGGACATGGACGCCCTGCCGCTCCACGAGGAGACGGGCCTGGACTTCGCGTCCGAGCACGACGGCGTCATGCACGCCTGCGGCCACGACACGCACACGGCCATGCTCCTCGGCGCCGCCCGCCTGCTGGCGGCCCGGAGCGACCACTTCCGGGGCCGCATCGTGCTCATGTTCCAGCCCGGCGAGGAGGGCTATCACGGCGCCCGGTTCATGCTCGAGGAGGGGCTCCTCGACGAGGTCGGCGACCTGACCGGCTGCGCCGCCTTCGCGCTGCACATCACGACCCAGGCCGTGACCGGCACCGTCAACCTGCGGCCGGGCCCCTTGCTGGCCAGCTCGGACCGCATCCGGATCACCGTCCACGGCCGGGGCGGGCACGCCTCGGCGCCGCACCAGGCCCTCGACCCGATCGCGGTCGCGGCCGAGATCGTGCTGGCGCTCCAGGTGATGGTCACCCGGCGCGTCGA
>JBIOIE010000261.1:0-2071 GCA_044449605.1 Candidatus Limnocylindrales bacterium
CGGGCCCTCATAGCCGTCGTCGTCGGCCTTGCGCATCGAACCGGTGACGACCACCGGCTTGCTGCCGGGCACCAGCAGGTCGAGGGCGAAGGCGGTCTCTTCGATCGTGTCCGTGCCCTGGACGACGACCGCGCCGGCGACACCCGGCCGTTCCAGGGCGCCTCGCACGACCCCGGCCAGATCGAGGATCTGGGCGAACGAGAGGTGCGAGGCCGGGACCAGGCCCCAGTCGACGGGTACGACCTCGGCGATGGCGCCAAGGCCCGCCGTCCGGGTCAGGATGGCGGCGCCGTCGAGGGTCGGCACCGCTCCACCCGCCTGGGCATCGGTCTGCATCGAGATCGTGCCGCCGGTGAAGACGACGGCGACCCGGGTCATGACGTCTCCTCGCCGCCGCCGGACGGACGCGACTCCTCGCGCTGGCGGGGCGAGGTGGTGCCCGTCACCGGATCGGTCGGCTGGAGCCGGGAGGGGGCGAAGGCGGCCCCGGCCAGCGGCGGAGCGACGAGCACGGAGCGGATGCCGGCCAGCAGCACGAGCACCGACGTGCCCAGGATGACGACCTCGGTGCCCACCCGGTCGGCGATCGGACCGACGAGGATGATGGGCAGGAAGCTGGCGATGTTGACGAGCATGTTGAGGACGCCGAACACGCGCCCCCGGACCTCCGAGGGCAACTCCTCCTGGAGCTGCGTCTGGGCCGGCACCGCGACCAGGGCATAGGCGACGCCGGCGATGAGCGCGAGCATGACGACGATGCCCAGCAGCGACACGAGCCCGGTCACGCCGGTCCCATCGGTCGTGCCCTTCAGGAAGGCCGAGATCGGCCTCGAGAGGGCCAGCAGGCCGAGCGACACCGCCAGCGTGATCATGCCGCTCTCGATGACCCGGCGACGCGCGAAGTTGCGGCCGTAGGCGTTGAGCATGAGGATGCCGATCACGAGGCCGGCACCCAGCGGTAGCAACACGACGGCGAGGCCTTCGTCGGTGAGGCCGAGCGAGCTGCGCGCGAAGCCGGGGCCCAGCGCCCCGAGCACGCCGATGAGCGATGCCGTGATGGCCAGGTAGCTGAGGGATCGAAAGATCGTCGGGTTGGCCCGGATGAAAGCCAGCCCGGCGCGCAACTCGCCGACCGTCGAGGCGACCGCGCGTCTGCCCTCGCCCAGCGCGCCGGCGGCGCCGACGCCCTTGCCAGGCGGTGGCGCCGCGGGCAGCAGGAGGCAGAGGAGCGCGGCCCCCAGGTACAGCCCGGCCACCAGGATGATCAGCGCGTCGACGCTCGAGACGCCGACGACGATCGGGCCGAACAACGCGAAGCCGACCGCGAACGAGGCCTGGAGGGTGAACGTGAAGAGGCTGTTCGCGGCGAGGAGCTGCCGGCGGTCGAGGATCTCCGGGATCATCGACGCCTCCGCCGGCGCGAAGAAGACGGTCAGCGTCGACACGGCCGCCGTGAGCACGAAGATCAAGGCGACCTGGTCGTGGACCACGACCATGGCCACGACCGCGATCCCCCGGGCGACGTTCGTGACCACCAGCACCGTGCGCCGATCGAGGCGGTCGACGTAGACGCCGGCGATGGCGCTGAAGACGACCGCGGGAACCAGGAAGGACAGGATGAGGAGGCTCACCGCGGAGTTCGAATTCGTCTTCGCGCTGACCAATACCGTCAAGCCGAAGAGCACCATGTTGCCGCCGATCTGGCTCGCCAGCTGGGCCAGCCAGAGGGCCAGGAAGCGGCGGTTGTGGAGGACGCCCGAGACCGTAGCGGCCCGCGTGGCCGCGTCCGCCGTGGCCTCCGTGAGAGCGACGTCCGGGCCTCCGAACGGCTTGCCGACCATGGGCAGGCCGGCTGCTTCCTCGGCCGTCTCGACAGCCGGCGTATGCGAGGGCGGCCGTTCGGCCTCAGCGGCGCCCGGGGTCGCCGTTCCGGCGGACCGCGGGGGCGCCTGCTCCGGGCCACTCATCGGTCCGAGCCGGACTCCGGCCCCCGGACCAGGAATCCCCGGAAGCGGCGCTCGAGATCCCGGCGCGCCAGGAGTACGCGGTGGCCGCAGCCCAGGCAGAGCAG
>JBIOIE010000262.1:0-2068 GCA_044449605.1 Candidatus Limnocylindrales bacterium
CATGACCCGCCGCCAGATGCGCACGCTCAAGGCCCGCGTCGAGGCGGCCGAGGCGATGCAGCTGACGCCTCTCGAGCTCATCCCGATGCAGCCGGTCGCAACCGTCCCGGCCGAGCCGGCGACGGAGGAGGCCCTCCAGCCCGTCGCGCCGATCGCCGAGCCCGTGCCCGCCTGATCGCCGGCAGCCGGCGGGGGCCTCGGTATACTCGGGCGCGATGACCACCGAGACCCCCGCGCCGGCCACGAGCCGCCTGTCGCAGCGCGTCAACGCGGTGCCGCCCTCAGGCATCCGCAAGTTCTTCGACGTCATCGCCACGATGCCCGACGTCATCAGCCTGGGCGTCGGCGAGCCCGACTTCACGACGCCGCCCCAGGTCGTCGAGGCCGGCGTCCGCTCGCTGCGCTCGGGACGGACCCACTACACCAGCAACTTCGGCACGCTCGAGCTGCGTCGGGCGCTGGCCGCCCACCTGGACCGGCGCTACGGCGTGGAGTACGACCCGGTCGGCGAGCTGCTCATCACCGTCGGCGCCTCGGAGGCCGTGGCGGCGACGATGACCGCGATCATCGACCCCGGCGACGAGGTCATCCTTCACGAGCCCTCGTACGTGGCCTATCTGCCGGCCATCGTCTTCAGCGGCGGCGTGCCGGTCCTCGTGCCGACCTCCCTGGAGGCCGACTTCGAGCTCGATCCCGACGCCGTCGAGGCAGCCGTCACCCCGCGCACAAAGGCGATCTTCCTGGGCTACCCATGCAACCCCACGGGCGCCGTGCTGCCAGAGGAGACGCTCCGGGCCATCGCCGACATCGCCGCGCGCCACGATCTGCTGGTCGTGACCGACGAGATCTACGACCGGCTCGTCTACGGCGGCCACGTCCATCGCGCCTTCAGTTCCTTCAAGGGCGCCCGCGACCGGACGGTCCTGCTGGGCGGCTTCTCGAAGGCGTACGCGATGACCGGTTGGCGCGTCGGCTGGGCGGCCGCGCCGCGGGACCTTCTCGAGGGCATCGTCAAGGTCCACCAGTACGGCATCATGTCCGCCCCGACGACGGCCCAGGACGCCGCCCTGGCGGCCCTCGGCGGCGCCGAGAAGGACGTCCAGCGGATGGTCGACGAGTACGACCGCCGGCGGCGGATGTTCGTGGACGGTCTCAACCGCATCGGGCTGCCGACATTCGAGCCGCGCGGCGCCTTCTACGCCTTCCCCGACATCTCCTCGACAGGCCTCAGCAGCGCGACCTTCAGCGAGCGGCTGCTCTTCGAGCAGGCCGTCGCGGTGATCCCCGGCGACGCCTTCGGGCCCTCCGGCGAGGGTCACGTGCGCGCCTGCTACGCGACGAGCTACGAGCAGCTCGAGGAGGCGCTGGTGCGCATCGAGCGGTTCCTCGGCTCACTCTGATGGGCGCGGCCGCGCCGACGGCCACGGTGGCCGGCTACGAGGCGGTCATCGGCATCGAGATCCACGTCCAGCTCAAGACGGCCTCGAAGATGTTCTGCGGGTGTTCGACGGACATCACGGACGCGGCCCCCAACTCGCGCACCTGCCCGGTCTGCCTGGGCCTGCCGGGCACCCTGCCGGTCATCAACCGACGGGCCGTGGAGCTGGTCCTGGCCACCGGCGCGGCCATCGGCGGGACGACCCCCGAGTTCACGCGCTGGGACCGCAAGAACTACTTCTACCCCGACCTGCCCAAGGGCTACCAGATCAGCCAGTACGACCTGCCCCTCGCGGCCGACGGGCACCTGGACATCGAGACCGCCGAGGGCCCTTTCCGGGTGGGCATCCGGCGCGCCCATCTCGAGGAGGACACGGCCCGCCTCATCCACGCCACCGACGAGCGCGGCCGGCGGGTCTCCCTGGTCGACTTCAACCGTTCGGGCATGCCCCTCATGGAGATCGTCACCGAACCCGACCTGCGCACCGGCGAGCAGGCCCGCCGCTACGCCGAGGAGCTGCGCCTGCTCCTCCTGGCCATCGGCGCCAGCGACGCGGCGATGGAGGAGGGCCAGATGCGGGTCGAGGCCAACGTCTCGCTCCGGCCCGTGGGCCGGGAGGCCTTCGGGACA
>JBIOIE010000263.1:0-2066 GCA_044449605.1 Candidatus Limnocylindrales bacterium
CTGCTGGGCCTCGGCACCGTCGGCGGAGCCGTCGCGCGCGGCCTGCTCGAGCACGGGGAGTGGCTCGCTGCGGCCACCGGCGGCCGGCCGATCTACCTCGTCGCCGTCGGCGTGCGCGATCCGGACCGGCCCCGAGCCGTCAGCATCCCGCGCGGGATCGTGCGCAGCGCGGACCTCGCGGCCGTGGCTGCGGACGCCGGGGTCGACGTCGTGGTCGAGTTGCTGGGCGGCCTGGAGCCGGCCGGCGAACTGATCGCCACGGCGCTCACGAGCGGGCGCTCCGTCGTCACCGCCAACAAGGCCCTCCTGGCCCGCCAGGGCGTGGACCTCGAGGCGCGCGCCCGCCGCAGTGGCGCCTCGCTGCGCTTCGAGGCGGCCGTCGGCGGCGGAATCCCGGTGCTGGCGCCGCTCGCCGCGGACCTCGCCGCGAACCGCTGGACGACCGTCGGCGGGATCCTCAACGGGACCACGAACTTCATCCTCACGGCCATGACCGAGGCCGGCTTCGGCTACGAGACGGCCCTCGCCGAGGCGCAGGCCCAGGGCTACGCGGAGGCGGACCCGAGCGGCGACGTCGAGGGCCGCGACGCTGCGGACAAGGTGGCCCTCCTCGCCCGTCTGGCCTTCGGCGCCTGGCCGGACGTCGAGGCCATCCGGCGCGCGCCACCGGCCGTCGAGGGCGATGCGGCGCCGGGCATCGGCGGCGTGACCGCCGCGGCGATCGCGGCCGCTGCCGAGTTGGAGCTGGTCATCAAGCTCGTCGGCCGGGCCACGCGCGGCGCCGGCGACGAGGTGGCCGCCGCGGTGCTGCCCATGGTCGTGCCGGCCGCGTCCGCCCTGGGCCGGACGGGCGGCGTCGACAACCTCGTGGAGCTGGAGGGCGAGCCGATCGGCCGGATCCGCATCAGCGGGCCGGGCGCCGGCGCGGAGGCGACCAGCAGCGCCGTCCTGGGCGACCTCGTCGCCATCGCGCGCGGTCTGGGCTCCACCTGGGCCGGCCTGCCTTCAGCCTCCGCTGCCGGGCCGTTGGCCGACCCCCTGGCGGGGGAACGGCGCTGGTTCCATCTGCTGCCCGATGGCGGCGCGGCCCTCACCGAGCCGGCCGGCCTCGAAGCTGTGCGCGCGGAGCTTCGCGCGAACGGGATCGGCGGGGCGCTCTACCCCTTCGTCGAGGCGTAGGCGGGTTCGGCGTCGGGCGTTTCGGTCGGGACCGACCGCGCGACGGGCAGCGGCTCGAAGCGGGCCTGGAAGAAGCGCAGGTACTTCGGTTCGAAGACCATGCTGAGGCCGGTCGCCTGCACCCTGTTGTCCCAGACGGCCTTGACCGATTCGGCCACGACGTCCATGTGGGCCTGCGTGTAGACGCGCCGGGGGATGGTCAGGCGGGTCAGCTCCAGCTTCGGCCGGTTGTGGTCGCCGGTCTTCGCATCGCGCCCAGCCGAGGCGATGCCGCGCTCCATCGAGCGCACGCCCGAGTCGAGGTAGAGCTCCGCGGCCAGGGTCTGCGCCGGGAAGAGGTCCTGGGCCAGGTGTGGGTAGAAGCGCCGTGCGTCGAGGAAGACGGCGTGCCCGCCGATCGGCTGGACGATGGCCACGCCCCACTCGCTGAGCAGCTCGCCGAGGTAGCGGACCTGGCCGATCCGGGAGCGGATGTAGGCGTCCTCCATGGATTCGTCGAGCCCGACGGCGAGCGCCTCCATGTCCCGCCCGGCGAGGCCGCCGTAGGTGTGCAGGCCCTCGTAGACGATGACGAGGTTGCGCACCTCCTCGAAGAGGCCCTCGTCGTTGACGGCCAGCCAGCCCCCGATGTTGACCAGGCCGTCCTTCTTGGCGCTCATCCAGGCGCCGTCGAAGTTGGAGCAGAACTCGTGCACGATCGAGGCCACGGGCCGGCCCTCGAAGCCGGGCTCGCGCTCGGCGATGAAGAAGGCGTTCTCGACGACCCGTGTCGCGTCCAGGAAGAGCCGGATGCCGTGGCGATGGGCCAGCTCGGCGACGGCGCGCACGTTGGCCATGCTGATCGGCTGCCCACCGGCCATGTTCACGGTCGCGGCGACGCTGATGTA
>JBIOIE010000264.1:0-2063 GCA_044449605.1 Candidatus Limnocylindrales bacterium
GCCGCGCACGTTGACGGCCATGACCCGGTCCCAGTCCTCGACCGAGGTGTCGATGACCGAGTGGTCGGCCTCGGGCATGATCCCGGCGTTGTTGTAGAGGACGTCGACCCGGCCGTAAGCGGCGATCGTCTCGTCGACCATCCGCTTCGCATCGGCCTCCTTCGAGACATCCGCCACGACCGCGGTCGCGTCGCCCCCCGCGGACTTGATGTCGTCGACGACCGACTGGGCAGCCTCGGCGGTGACGTCGGCGACCACGACCCTGGCGCCCTCGGCGGCGAACATCCGGGCCGCGACGCGGCCCATGCCGCTGGCCCCGCCGGTGATGATGGTGACCTTGTCCTGGAGTCTCATCGGGGACCTCTCGTCGACTTTGGACGGGGGAGCGGACGCTGTGCGCTGAGCGTACCGCGCGGGCAGCCCCGCCGCTCAGGCCGGGGCCGCGCTCAGGCCGGCGTGCCGGTGGCCGCGGTGGCCTCCACCAGGCCCAGGATGTTGAACGCCTCGACGGGCCGGCTGAAGCCCTTGAGGGTCAGCTCTCCGACGGATTCGCCGCGGACCAGCTCCTCGACCGCCGCGAAGGCGCGCTGGTTGAGCAGGATCTGGCCGGCCTTCGCCTCGCTGCATAGGCGCGAGGCCATGATCACGACCGTGCCGATGGCGGCATAGTCATAGCGGCCCTCGAAGCCGATCCGCCCCAGCGTCGCGTGGCCCACGGCCATGCCCACCCCGAAGCCGAGCTGGTAGCCCTGCTTGCGCCAGGCGCCCTGGAGGGCATCGAAGCGGTCGCGCATCGCGACGGCCATGCGCACGGCCCGCCCGGCATGGTCGGCCTGGGCGACCGGGTCGTTGAAGAAGACGAGGATGCCGTCGCCGGCGAAGTGCTCGAGGGTGCCGCCGTGCTCCACCACGAGGCGGCCCATCTCGGCGTGGTAGCCGCGCAGCATGTCCAGCAGCTCCTCCGGCTCGGCCGTCTCGGCGAAGGAGGTGAAGCCGCGCAGGTCGGTGAAGACCGCGGTGACGATGCGCCGGTGTCCGCTCAGGAGCGCCTCGCCGTCGGGGCTCGAGACCAGCTCGGCGACCTGGGGCGAGAGGAAGCGGGCCAGCTCGGAGCGCTGGCGGTCGATGGTCCCCAGGTAGGCGCGCTCGAGGTCGCGCAGGCGCTTCGCCGCCAGTGAGGTCGAGAGGCGGGCGTGGAGGATGGCCGCGTTGAAGGGCTTGGGCAGGTAGTCGGCGGCGCCCATCTCGATGCAGCGGACGACGCTGTCCAGCTCGTCCACGGCGGAGATGACGATGACCGGCAGATGGCGCAGCGCGTCCGCGGCCTTGATCCGGCGGAGCGTCTCGTAGCCGTCCATCTCGGGCATCTCGAGGTCGAGGAGCACGACGTCGACGCCGGCCGCGTCGTCCTTTTCGAGCATCGCCATGGCCTGCCGGCCGTCCTCGGCTTCGACGACCTCGTGGCCCTGGTTCTCGAGCGCCCGCGCGAGGATGCTCCGGTTGAGCTTCGTGTCGTCGACGACGAGGATCCGCCCGCGTGCCTCGCTCATCCAGCGCCGCCTGCCCGCCGGCGCAGGTCTGCCTCGACGAGGGCGTACTCGGCAGTGGCGGCATCCACGCGGCTCTCGAGCCCGGCCAGGTCGCCGGCGCCGGCCGCCACCTCCAGCTCGCGGCAGAGGGCCGAGAGGCGCAGGGCGCCCATGCTGGCGCTTGTCGACTTCAGCGAGTGGGCCGCCCGGCGGGCGACCGGTGCGTCCCCGGCCGCGAGCGCGGCCCGCAACTCGGTGAAGAGGAGCGGACAGTCGTCAACGTAGGTTTCGACCAGTTCCCCGAGGAAGGCCTGGTCGCCGCCGACGTTCTCGAGCAGCTCGGCGAAGGCGGTCGGGTCGACGGGTTCGTCAGGCATCGGCGGCTCCGGCTGGCGTGGCGATGGATGGCGCCGCGGCCAGCGCGGTGGCCAGCACCGCGGGCCGGATCGGCTTGGAGACGTAATCGTTCATGCCCGCGGCGAGGCACAGCTCGCGATCACCGGCCAGGGCGTTGGCGGTCATGGCCACGATCCA
>JBIOIE010000265.1:0-2049 GCA_044449605.1 Candidatus Limnocylindrales bacterium
AGTACGCGACCTGGCCGCAGCTCCTCGAGGCCGGCGTGCGCGCCGACCGCCTCGGCTATGACAGCCTCTGGACCTGGGACCATCTCTACCCCATCGTCGGCTCCCACGAGGGCCCGATGTTCGAGGCCTGGCTGACCCTCGCCGCCTGGGCCCAGCGGACCGAACGCATCCGGATCGGGCTGATGGTCGGGGCCAATACCTTCCGCAACCCTGGCCTGGTCGTGAAGATGGTGACCACGCTCGACCACCAGAGCCAGGGTCGGGCCAACCTCGGCATCGGGGCGGCCTGGTTCGAGACCGAGCATCTGGCCTTCGGGCTGCCCTACGGCGAGGGCGCCCCGGAGCGACTGCGCTGGCTGCGCGAGGCGCTGCCCGTGATGCGGGGCATGCTCCGCAGCGAGACGCCCAGCGCCGCCGGCCCGCACTACGCGATGCGCGAGGTGCGCAACGACCCGCCGCCCGTGCAGGCCAGGCTGCCGATCTACATCGGCGGGGCCGGAGTGCAGGTCACGCTCAAGCTCGTGGCCATGTACGGCGACGCCTGCAACTTCGGGGGCGGCGTCGCCCGCGTGGAGGAGAAGGATGCGATCCTGCGCCGGCACTGCGAGACGGTCGGCCGCGACGAGGCCGAGATCGAGCGCACGACCAACGTCGGGGTCGTCGTCATCCGCGACAGCGAGGCCGAGGCTCGCCGCATCTTCGCCGACATCTTCGAGCACAACGGCCGGGCCCGGCACTGGCTCGACCAGCCCGTTGGCACGCCGGAGCAGGTCGCCGACCGCCTCGCGCCCTTTGCCGGCATCGGGTTCCGACACCTCATCGCCGGCTTCCCGGCGCCCTACGACGAGGAGTCGATGACCCGCTTCGCGACCGATGTCCGGCCGCTGCTGGAGCGGGCCGGCTAGGCCGACAGCGCAGCTAAGCGGCCGCTAAGCGGCGGCCGCTAGCGTTTCGGGCGCGACGTCCATCGACGCCCAAGTGCCCAGGGTGTCGCTGGACGTCGAGTCTTCCCGTTCGAAGACCGCCGCCGGGATCCCCGCCACCCGCCCTCGCCGGCCGCCGAACGGCCCGCCGGACAGTTGCCCCGCGCCCTTCCCCGGAGGGGCGCGGGGCGCATCGACCGGCCCGCCGGGAGAGGCTGGAGATGACCGAGCCCACCTTCGACTGGCGCGCCATCGACGGGCATCCGGGGACGCCGGAGCCACCGGCGCACCCCCCGCGGCCGACCCGCATCGCGTTGATCGCCGGCGCGGTCGTGCTCGGCGTTGCGACGGCCGCGGCCGGCGCCTACCTGGCCATCACGACACCCGATCCAACGCTCCTCATCGACGGCCCGGGCGGCCCCGCCGCGTTCCTGCCTGGCGGCTCCGCCGCTTCGGCCGGCTCCGCCGCATCGCCGGTCCTCGGCGGGCTCGTCGTCGACGTGGAGGGCGCCGTCGTCCGTCCAGGGCTCGTGACGCTACTGCCGGGCAGCCGCGTCGGCGACGCCATCTCGGCCGCGGGCGGCTACGGATCCCTCGTCGATACTCGGGCCGCGAGCAGCCTGAACCTCGCGGCGCTGGTGACCGACGGGATGCAGGTCCTCGTGCCATCGCGGGCATCTCCGGACGCGGCGACCGGCGGCGGGCCCACGGCGGGCCAGGCCAGCGCGTCGGGGCCGCTCGACCTGAACGGGGCCACCGAGCCCCAGCTCGAGGCCCTGCCCGGGATCGGCCCGGCCACGGCCGCGAAGATCCTGGCGGCGCGCTCGAAGGCCCGTTTCACGAGCGTCGACGACCTCACGTCGCGCAAGCTCGTCGGCCCGGCGACGTTCGAGAAGATCCGCGACCTCGTGACCGTCGGCGGCTGACCTGTGCCCCGGGCTGGCTCGCTGGCGGTCGGCGCCTGCGTCGCCGCGCTCGTCCTGGCGGGCAGCGCCTCACCTTGGCTCGCCCTCGCAGCGTTCGGCGTCGCGGGCGGAGCGGCACTCGGTGCCGCCTGGCTCCGTCGACGCGGTGGGGCGATCCTTGCGACCGGGGCCTGCCTGGTCGCCCTGCGTGTCGTGGCCGG
>JBIOIE010000266.1:0-2047 GCA_044449605.1 Candidatus Limnocylindrales bacterium
GACCTGGTTGAACAGCAGGAGCGGCAGCCCTGTCGAGATGACCGCGACGCCGTCGGCCCGCCGGACGAGGGCGCCGTCAGTCCCGCCGACGAGGGACATCGCCGCGATCATGTTGTCGTGCTCGAGGGCGGCCAACTCCATCGGGTCCACGGCTGAACTCTAGCAAGGCGCGAGGCGAGCCGGGGCGCCCACACGTCGCCGGAGCCTGAAATGCGGCGGCCAGCGAGGCAGCCAGCGATCTGCTCAAGGCCCGGTGGTAGCCTCCTCCCGTGGCCCTTCTCGTGCTCAAGCTCGTCCTCACGCCGCTCTTCATCGGTGGCGCCAGCCTCGGCGCCCGACGCTGGGGCCCCGGCTTCGGGGGCTGGATCATCTCGCTGCCGCTCACGTCCGGGCCCGTTGCGTTCTTCCTCGCGCTTGATCGGGGAGCGGCCTTCGCCAGCGCCGCAGCGGAGGCGTCGTTGGCCGGCTGCGTCGCGATCGCCGCCTACGGCGTCGTCTACGCCCGGACGGCCGAACGCTCCGATTGGCCAGTTGCCCTGGCCGCGGGTCTCGCCGGATGGCTGGTGGCCGCGCTCGCAATGCAGCCGGTGCTGCACTGGCCGGTTCCGGCCGTCGGGGCGCTCGTAGCGGTGGGGATCGTCGTGGCCGCGCAGCTCATGCCCGCGAGTGGTTCGGCGGCCGCGGCTCCGACGCCGAGTCGGTGGGACGTGCCACTCCGGATGGCCGTGGCGACGTCAGTCGTCATCGTCGTGACGGCCGCGGCACCGGTCGTTGGCGCCGCCACGAGCGGCCTGCTCACCATGCTGCCGATCATGAGCACGATCCTCGCGGTCTTCG
The DNA here is from genome assembly GCA_044449605.1 of Candidatus Limnocylindrales bacterium. Classification (GTDB taxonomy): domain Bacteria; phylum Chloroflexota; class Limnocylindria; order Limnocylindrales; family CSP1-4; genus CSP1-4. The sequence goes on from JBIOIE010000266.1 coordinate 838, forward strand.
CCCAGCGTGCTGGAGGCACCTCGCACGGCATCGCCGTCCAGCGCGGGATCCTGTCGGGCCTCCTGGGCACCGCCGCCTTTCTGGCCGTCGTCGCAGGCTCGATCGAGCGCGTCGGGGTGGCCGCTGCGTTCGCGATCGCGCTCGTCACGGTGGTCGTGATCCAGGCGACGGTCCTGTTGATGCTCCGTGCCCGGTCGACCGCAGGCGCTGACGGCCTGGCAGGCCCCGCAGACGCTCCTGTTCGTCCGACGCTCTCGTAGATAGGTCTTGCCCTGCGCCCCGCAGTGGGCGGATGAGGGGCGGCCCTTGGCCAGCGTCGGCCGCGATCCCAGGTGGCCCTCAGGCGACCGGAACCGCCTGCAGGGCACGTGCGATCTCGGCGGCCCAGGCCTCGATCTCCGGCCAGTCGCGGAAGTCGCCCTCGGGCAGACCTTCCGTGGTGGCCGGTAGCAGCGACATGAACCGCTCGGCGAGCCCGACGGGCTTCACATCCCGGTGGTAGGCGCCGAAGAAGACACGGTGGTCGCGCGCGTTGATCGTCTCGCGGAGGCTGGGGACTTCCTTCGGCACCGCGGCGACCTTCTGGTCGCGGCCCTTGGCGTCGAGCGGCTCGCTGCCGACGGGGCCGCTGCTGAAGAGCCAGACGGGCTTCGCCACCAGGGCCCGTTGGTTGCGGCGCACGAACCCGGCGGCCTCCTTGAGCCAGTGGAACATGTAGGCGGCGCTCCCGATGACGAACGCGTCGTATTCGGCAAGGCTCCTGACCGACGTCGCCGGCCGGGCCTCGGCTTCCAGTCCGGCCCGACTGAGCGTCTCTGCGATGCGCTCGGCGATGCCCTGCGTCGCACCGTGCCGGGTTGCATAGGCGACCAGGACACGCATGGTGGCACTCCTCCCAGCGATGGTTTGCGATCCGGCGGTCGATCGAGCACGTCGACGAAGGCGGTCGATCGAGCGCTCGAGCGAACGCCAGCCGATGCTGCGCGCGGCCGCACGCCGGGCGAAGGGCCGTCCGTCATGAGGTGGGGGGTCGGGCGGCTTTCGGCCGCACTCGGATCGGGCACACGGCGGGCCAGATGCGGCGGCACGGCCTGGGTCGTCAGTCCGCCACCACTAGCCCGTGTCGCGCGCTTCCGGTACTCTCCACCCTCAACCGCAAGATGAGTGGAGGCGCGTTGCCCTGCACAAGCTGCGGCAAGGTCAACGAGAC
>JBIOIE010000267.1:0-1988 GCA_044449605.1 Candidatus Limnocylindrales bacterium
GCCACGCAGTCCGCCGGACCGAGCCCGATCTCATCGGCGATCTCGTCCGGCCAGCCGACCATGACCCGGTCGGCGTCAGGGAAGCGCTCGACGGTCGCGAACGTCGCCCGACCGTCGACGACGATCGTCTCGTAGCCCAGCGCCTTCGCGAAGCGGACGAGCGGCATCGCCACCTGGACGGCCCCGACGATGATCAGCCGCTGGGCGGCCGGGAAGGCCTCCACGAACAGCGAACGGCCCTCGATCTCCACGGTCCGCGAGAGGCCCTCGTCGAGGACCTTCCGGGCGGCCGCGATCAACTGCCCATCGAGGGCCTGGTCGCCCAGCGTGCCCGTCAGGCGGCCGTCCTCGGAGACCTCGAGCGGCGCGTCCAAGGGTTCCCACTGGCCCGGCGGATGGGGACCGAACTCGGGCCCGGGCGAACCCGCCGGCAGCGGCGTGACCATCGCCCGCCCCTCGCGACCCGCCGCGGCCGCCCGAACCGCCTCGGGCAGGCGCGGTTCCATGAGCACGTCGATGGTCCCGCCGCAGGCCAGGCCGACGTCCCAGGCCTGCTCGTCGCTGATGCCGTAGCGGATCACCCGGGCCATGCCGGCGGCCCGGGCCTGTTGGACCTCCTGGAACGCGGCGCCCTCGACGCAGCCGCCGCTGATCGAACCGGCCAAGCGTCCGTCGGGTGAAACCAGGAGCGTCGCACCCTCGGGCCGCGGCGCGGACCCGAACGTGCGCACGACGACGGCCCGCCCGACATCGGCCACATCCACGCCGCTGGCGCGCCAGGTCTCGAGGTCCGGCAGCAGTTCCCTCATGCCCGGACTCCGAGTCCCGGCCCCTCGCGCCCGGGCCCCACGACCCGGCCCAGGACCGCGGGCGGCGCTTGGTGCCGGCGTCGCGGCCGGCGCCCGCCGATCTCACCGGCGAGCAGGTCACCCAGGCGCTCGAGGCTGGCCAGGTCGTTGGCGGGCAGGAAGTCGTCGATATGCGGGTAGGCCGCGGCCATGCCCGCGGCGAGCGGCTGATACGAGGCGGCGCCGGCCAGCGGGTTGAGCCAGACGAGGCGATGGCAGCTCCGGCGCAGGCGCGCCGTCTCATCGCCGACCAGCTCGGCGCTGCCGCGGTCCCAGCCGTCGCTGACGACCACGACCACCGCGCTGGAGCGCAGCACGCGCCGCGACCAGAGCTGGTTGAAGGCCCGGAACGAGGCGCCGATGCGGGTGCCGCCCGACCAGTCGTCGACCGACGCCGAGACGCGCTCCAGGGCCCGGTCGGGATCGCGGCCGCGCAGCTGGCGGGTGACGCGGGTCAGGTGGGTGCCGAAGACGAACGCCTCGGTGCGCACCTGCGACCGCGCCAGGGCCTGGGCGAAGCGCAGCAGCAGGCGCGAGTGGCGCTCCATCGAGCCGCTGATGTCGCAGATGACGACGATCGTCCGCGGGCGGCGCATCGGCCGCCGCCAGAGCCAGGTCAACGGGTCGCCGCCGGTCGCCAGGTTGCGCCGGAACATCGCCCGCGGCGCGAGGCGGCGGCCATGGCTGTGCAGCTCCCAGCGGCGGACGAGCCGAGTCTCCAACGACGGCTGCATCCGGTCGACCAGCCGGTTCGCCTCGCGCAGCTCGGAGGGCGTCATGCGGTCGAAGTCCCGGTGCCGCAGAGCCTCCGCGGAGCTGTACGCGATCGGCGCCGGGGTCAGGTCGCCCTCGGCCTCCTCGCCCTCGCCGTCTTCGCCCTCGAGCAGGTCGGACGCTACCGACTCGGTCATCGGCACCCCCTCGCCTTCCTCTCCGGCGTCGATCTCGAGCTGGGAGGTCTCATCGAGCTCGGCCGTGGCAGGCCCCTGGTCGAAGGCCCGCCGGCGCCAGAAGGCGTCGAAGATGGCCCCGTAGATGGCAAGGTCCTCGCGGCGCCGGACGAAGAGCGCCGAGCCGGCGGCCTTGACCTGCTCCCGTTGGCCGATGTCGACGAGCGAGAGGGCCCGGCCGAAATCGAGC
>JBIOIE010000268.1:0-1970 GCA_044449605.1 Candidatus Limnocylindrales bacterium
AGTTGGGCCGGCGTCGGATCGACACCGACCGGCCGCGCTCCGAGCCGCGCCAGCCGGGCTGAGAAGTAGGCCGTGCCGCAGCCCAGCTCCACGACGTCCAGTCCCGCGACGGCGCCCAATGGCGAACCGACCGCCTCGTCGGGGACGCCGAATACGCCCCAGCTGATCGGCGCAGGCGCCCAGGCCTTCTCGGCGTTCGGGTCGGTGAACTCGGCGTTGGTCCGCGTCCACTCCGCAATGTTGCCGGCGATGCCGGCGGCGACGGCCTCGGGCAGGTCGGGTGGGCCGTGCAGGTCGGGCGGTGTCGGGCGGCTCATCGTGAACCGCGGCCGGCCAGCAAGCGTTCGACGGCCTTCTCGATAAGTCGCTGCCGGGTCTCGGGCGTCTTGGCCTCCTCGACCCCGAGCACGTACCAGCGCCGGTCGCTGTACGACAGCCCGTCGAAGAAGCGCCGGGCCTCGGGATGGGGATCCAGGGTCGCCGCGAAGTCCGGCGGCACGTGGACCTCGCGCGGCTCGGTGTCCAGCCCGAGGTCGACGTCGACCTCGTCTCCGGCCGCCACGTGGGCGCGCTTGCGAACCTCGGCGCTGACGCCGATGACGGATCGCCCGCCGTAGACCGCGACGGTCGAGCGGTACGTGTAGCCGCGGATGGTCACCCGGACCTGCGGCCGCTTGCCGGATCCGAGTTCGGCCACGATCTCAGGCGGGACGGCGAAGCCGGTGGCCGTCGTGCCGCCCAGTTCGATGGTGGTCCGGAAACGCATGGCGGGGAGTATGCCCCGTCGCGCGTCAGCCGAGAGCGCGATCCGCCCGCGAGATCAGCGCGACGGCAGCGGAGGCCAGGATGATCGCCCCAGCGCCGAGGTAGACGAGCGTCGGCGCGACGTCGATGAGGGCGCCGGTCAGGACCAGCGAGAGGGGAGCGAGGCCGACCGACCCGAGCATCATGATGCTCATGACCCTGCCCAGGACCGACGGGTCCGTGCGCTGCTGGATCCAGCTCACGACGACCACGTTGATGAAGCCGACGCCCAGACCCATGAAGACACCGATGACGGTGACCACGGCGACGCCCGGGGCGAGGCCGATGGCTCCGAGCCCGAGACCGAGCCCTGCACCCATGGCCAGCACGATGGCACCGCGGTGGCGCAGGTCCCGGATCGAGCCCGCGACCACGGCGCCGATGAGGGCGCCCGCGCCGAAGCCCGAGACCATGATCCCGAAGCCGGCCGAGCCGGCGTCGAAGCGGTTGGCCGAAAGCCACGGCAACCCGACCGAGATCGGCCCCTCGAAGGCGAAGTTCAGCGCGGTCGACAGCAGCAACATCGTGCGCAGGCCCGAGTCGTGGAAGGCGTACCGGGCGCCCTCGCGGATCGTCGCCATGAGGCTGGCCGGCGCCGGTGCGCGTTCGGGCCTGGCTTCGGCGTCGGGCGTCGCGGATCCGTTCGAGGCCGGCAGCGCGCTCCGGAGGCCGCCGCGCACGAGGGTGATGGCTACCGCCGCGAAGATGAAGCTGGCCGAGTCGAGCGCGAAGGCGGACCCGGTGCCGATGATGGCCACCGTCAGGCCCGCCAGGGCCGGCCCGACCAGCAGGAGCAACTGGCCCGTGGCCTGAAAGAGGGCGTTGGCGGCCGGCAGCCCCTCGCCCCGCACGAGAAGGGGCAGGAACGAGCTCATCGCCGGGTAGAAGAAGGCATCGACCGTGCCGAAGATCACGGCCATCACGGCGACATGCCAGAGTTCCGCCCGGCCCGTGAGCACGAGCACCGCGATGATGCCGACGACGACGGCCCGCAGGGCATTCGTGGCGAAGATCACGCTCTTCGGCTCGCGCCGGTCGCTGACGGCACCGCCGACGAGCATCAGGATGCCGCGCGGGATGGCCGCGGCCATGAGCACGAAGCCAAGGGCGAGGCCGGATCCTGTCAGCTGGAGGACCAACCAGGCGAGCCCGATGATCTGGAAGTG
>JBIOIE010000269.1:0-1950 GCA_044449605.1 Candidatus Limnocylindrales bacterium
CTCGACACCAAGGGCCATATCCGGAGTCGTCATCTCAATTGCTCCCGGCCGTCGGGGACGCCGCCGGCATCGTTTGGCCCGCGCCCAGGCCGAGCTGGTCCAGGCCGATGAGGGCGGAGGCATTGGTGGGGTCAGTGGCCAGGACCTGGTTGTAGTAACCACGCGCGGCCTCGATGGCGCCCTGCTCGGCGGAGATCGATGCCAGCCCGAGCAGCGCGTCGGTGGCCATCGGGCCGGTCGTCAGGGGTTGCAGCGCGGCCTTGGCCTGGTCCAGCTGGCCGGCGCAGAAGGCGACCATCGCGCCCGCGTAGGCGATGCCATTCGCGTCGGCGGTCTGGGTGTAGGCGGTGCTCAGGGCCTGGTAGGGCTCGGACCAGCCGGTCGGCACGAACTGCACCGCCCGCCGTAGCGGGGCGATGGCGTCTGCGGCATCGCCGGTGGCGATAAGGGCCATGCCGTAGCTGTAGAGCGCATCCGCGTCGCCCGAATCGATGGCCAGCGCCGCGTGGAGCGCGGTCACGGCGTCGGCCGCCTGACCCTGTTGCAGCTTGACGACGCCGAGGTTGTAGTAGGCCTGCTCGAGCTGGGGGTCGGTGGCCGCGAATTCGCCCGACTTCGAGCCGTCGATGAAGGCCTGGAAGTCAGCGGCGGCGAGCCCGAGCTGGGCGGTCTGGAGGTCGGGCTTCTGGGCGGCCGCGTCGACCTTGGCGACCTCGATGTAGGCGATGCCGCGGCCGAGCAGGGCCGCCCGGTTGCCGGGGTCGACCTTGAGGATCTCGGTGAACTGGGCGATGCCGTCGTCGAAGCGCTTGTCGGTCACGTACGCCGCGGCGAGGGTGACCCGGGCCCCAAGATCGTTCGGATCCTTCTGCACCGCCGCCTCGGCCGCCGCGACCTCGCGCTGCGACTGGGTCGGCCCGGCCGCGACATGGCGGTCGGAGACGTAGAGGAAGGCGATCAGGGGGATCCCGATGGCCAGCACGAGGACGATGCGCTTGATGAGCCGATCGACCTGCTTGTCGGAGAGCGAGCCCAGGGACGTCATGTGGATCACGTTCGTTTCACCCGCTTGCGGACACGGCCGGTCGCATCGAGCGCGGCCGACGCGGTCCATGGTGGTCGGACGGCCCTCGCCGACCCATCCACCGGGCGATAGATGTTCGGTACAGCGTGGTGCGCCGGGCCCGCCGGGCGGCCTGTACCGGGTGATCGGGTCCCTGCTCAGGCCTGGACCGGAGCCACCTCAAGGGCATGCCGCCGGGCCGGCCGGTGGCGCGGCGGCATGGGCCGCACGAGGCAGGCGTCGACGATGGCCGAGACGAGGTCGTCGGGCCGCGTCCGGAGCGCCTCGCGGCGCAGGATCCAGGCCTCGCCGGTGTCCAGGCTGACCTCGACGAGGATCGAGCAATGGCTGCGCGCGAGGAGCTGCTCCAGGCTGAGCGGCCCGCCCTCCTCAAGGATCACGGCTTCGGGGTCGCTCAGGAGGGCCCGGTCGACGTCCGCGGCGGAGCGGATCTCGGTGGCGAGGACATCCAGACCGGACTCGGCGCCGAGCAGCCGGGCGAGGCCTTCACCGAGCAGCGGATGCACGTACAGGACCACGACCGAGATGGGCTCTGACGGCACCCGGCACCTCTTCAGCACGGCCCGCCCGGGCCGTCTGGGTAGGGATGCTAGGTACGGTCCCGGGGCATCACCATCCGCCGGACGGCACAAATGGGCATGTGCCGTCCAGTTCTTCGGGGACCCTCAGCGGTGCTCGTCGTCTCCGGATGGCGAGCCGGTGCCGCCGGCGCGCCCATAGCCGTGGCGGACGGCATACGCGGCCGCCTGCACGCGATTGACCAGGTGCAGCTTCTCGAGGGCGTGGTGGACGTGGTTCTTGACCGTGCCCTCGGTGATCGTCAGGCGGGCCGCGATCTCCTTGTTGGAGAGGCCCGTGGCCACGTA
>JBIOIE010000270.1:0-1936 GCA_044449605.1 Candidatus Limnocylindrales bacterium
CTGGCTGGCGCGGCAGCGATCCCGGTCGTGAACGCGCTCACGGATCGGGAGCACCCCTGCCAGGCGCTCGCCGACCTCCTGACGATCCGGGAGCACCTGGGCGGGCTCGATGGCGTCGTCCTCGCGTTTATCGGCGATGGCAACAACGTCTACCACTCGCTGGCGCTGGCCGGGGCACTGGCCGGGATGGAGGTTCGCCTCGCGCATCCGCCGGGGTACGGGCCCGATGAGGGGATCGTGGCGGCCGCCCGGACCCTCGCGGCCAGCAGCGGCGGGCATCTCGCGTTCGAGCAGGATCCGCGCCGCGCCGTGAAGAACGCCGATGTCGTGTACACGGACGCCTGGACGTCGATGGGCCAGGAGACGGAGCTGGAGGAGCGCCGGTCGGCGTTCCAGGGATTCCAGGTGGATGACGCGCTGCTCGACCTGGCTGGACCCGACGCCGTCGTGATGCACTGCCTGCCGGCCCACCGGGGGGAAGAGATCACGTCGAGTGTCATGGACGGCCGACGCAGCCTCGTCTTCAGGCAGGCCGAGAACCGCCTCCACGTCCAGAAGGCGCTGCTCGTCGAGATCCTGGGCAGGACCACGGCATGAGCGAGGCCCTGTTCGAGCGCTACAAGGACGCGCTCCGGCGGGGCCATGTGGCTGCCCTGCGTGGCCAGCCGGACGAGGCGCTCGAGGCATACGCCGAGGCGGCCGCGATCGCGCCCGACCGACCCCTGCCCCACACGAGCAGCGGCACGGTCCTGGTTCACCTCGGGCGCGTCGACGACGGCCTCACGTCGTTCGCCGCGGCGCTGGCGAGGGGGCCACGCGACGAGGGCGCCCTGCTCGGCCGGGCGGAGGCGCTTGTGCTGGCGGGCCGCGCCGCCGACGCGGCCGAGTCGCTCGACCTCGCGGTCGAGGTCCGGGAGGCTGCAGGTCGCACGTCCGAGGCCCTCGAGTCCGCCTGCCGGGCGCTCGAACTGGCCGAGTCCCCGTCGCGCCGACGGTGCGTGGAGCGCCTGGTCCTCCTGCTCGGTGACCGTGTTGCCGATGGCGGCCCAGGCAGCGAGGTCGCAGGCCCGGTGCTGGCCCGCGCCGCCGCTCTGCTCAACGGCGACCCGCTGGCGCCGCCGATGGTGGGTTCTCCCCCGGGCGACCGGGTGGCCGGTGGACCTGCCGTGGGCGTCCCGTACGATGAGCCTGCCTCGGACGCCGATCGCGTGGTCGCCACCGACCCGGTCGTGGAGCGCCCGCCCGCGGAATCCGCCGGGTCGCATCCCGCGCCGCCCGCCCCCGACCCCTCGTTCGACGAGGCCCGGGCGCTCACGATCGAAGGGGACAGGGCCCTCGACGCCGGCGACAGGCTCGGCGCCCGCGACGCCCTGCTCGCGGCCGCCCGCGCCGACGGTGCGGCCGGCCGCTTCGATGCCGCACTCGACGCCTGCTACCGATCCCTCGCGGTGGCTCCCGACGACGTGGCGCTGCACCTCGAGCTCGTGCGGCTGTACCGCGCCCGCGGCTGGGTGGGCCTGGCCGCGGAGAAGATGGCGCTCCTGGGGCGGCTGGTCGACCTGAGCGGGACACCCGACGACGTGGAGCGAGTGCGCGCGATGCGGCAGGCCGAGCTCCCGGGCGACCTGCCCGCGCCCCCGGCCTGAGGCGCCCCCGAGGCCCGGGCACGCCAGGCAGACCTGTGCGGCGTCTGGAGCAGCCGCCGGACCGGCCGCCTCTCGATGCTACACTCAGGCGACGATGCCTCAGCTGATCCAGTCGATCCTCGACCAGGTGCGACTGACCACGCTGATCGACATCTCGATCACGTCCATCCTGATCTACTGGCTCTTCAGCCTGATTCGGGGCACGCGGGCCGTGCGTCTCGTGATCGGGGTGAGCGTCCTGTTCCTCGTCTACGGCGCGGCCCAGGCGTTCGACCTGCGGCTCCTGAGCC
>JBIOIE010000271.1:0-1900 GCA_044449605.1 Candidatus Limnocylindrales bacterium
ATCAGGCGCTTGACCGCCATCTCGTCACGCTCGACATCGTGGCCGAAGACCGTGATGGTCCCCGTGTCGAGCGTCAGCAGCGTGCTGATGAGGCGGATGAGGGTGGACTTGCCGCCGCCGTTGGCGCCGAGGATGCCCAGGATCCCGCCCCGCTCGACTCCGAGCGTGACGTCGTCCACGGCGGTCACATGGCGCTTCTTGCGGCCGACGATGAAGGTCTTGGTGACGTGGTCGATGCGCAGTGCGAGCGGCTGGCCGACCGGCTCGAGGGCGTCGTCCGACACGTGCCCGATCCGTCGGGCAGCGTCCGGCGCGAGAGCCGGGACGGGCTCGCTGCGGCGGGGCTCCAGAACGATGCTCACGGGACTGCTCCTTGTCGGGTGCGATCGGACGAACGTGGTGGACAGGCCCCCGCACTGCGGGACGTTCGGCTTTCGATGGCACCCCGCAGGGAGCGGGGCAACAAAAAAGCCGGGGGGCCGATCCTGGCCCTCCGGCTCCAGCGTCCTGGCGGCCTTGCCGCCGCTCGCTAGAAGGTGAAGGGCAGGGATCTCCCGCTCTCGACGGCGCCGAGAGGCGCGCGCCGCCGCGACACGAGGGTCGCGGAGCTGATGCGGAAGGTCACGGACATGTCTTGAGACGACTCCATCTGCGGGTGGCGCCCTGCTGCGCCCGCGGCAGGATACGTCGCGCCGTCGGGAGGTGTCAATCGGGGACAGCGAGGGGCAGTCAGGCTCGCGGCCACCGCCGCCCGAGTGCCGTCGGGGCCGGCCCTCAGATCCCCGGCTCGGCGATGGCCTCCCGGCGGGGGCGGGCCACGACGATGGCGGCGATGACGACCACGCCGCCAAGAAGCTGCAGGCTCGTGGCCCGCTCCCCGATGAGGAGCGTCGCGAACATGACGCCGAGGAACGGCTCGAGGTACGTGTAGAGGGCCGCCCGTGATGCGCCGACCCGGCCGATCGCGGTGAACCAGAGGATGTTGGTCAGGCTGACGCTCAGGAGTGCGGCGTAGAGGAGCCCTAGCCAGGCCCCGCTCGGCACGCTGGACCAGGACGTGGCCAGAAGGTCCGGCAACGAGAACGGCAGCAGCGCGATGGTCCCGGCGACCATCATGAACGACGAGATGGAGAGGGCCGAATAGCGGGCCATCAACGGCCGGATGAGGACCGTGTAGGCGGCCCAGCTGGCCGCGGTGATGAGCGCCAGCAACTCGCCCAGGAAGGTCGGGCTGCCGGTTTCGCCGTGGCTGCCGCCGAAGACGATGAGACCGATGCCGGCGAGCCCGACGGCCACGCCGATCCAGTGATGGAGGGCCAGGCGCTCCTGGTGGCTGAGGATGGCGATCACCGAGGTCCAGACGGGGACGGTACCGATCAACAGCGCCGCGTTCGAGGCCGTCGTCTCGTGCAGGGAGCCGACGAAGGCCGCCTGGTTGATGGTGATGCCGATGACGGCGGCGAGGAGGAGGTAGGGCAGGTCGGCCCGGCGGAAGTGGGGGCGGCCCTGGAGCCGCAGCGTGACCAGGACGGTCACCGTGGCCCCGATGGCGAAGCGGGTGACGGAGAAAGCCAAGGGCGGGATGGACCCGACCCCGACCTTGACCGCCGTGAAGTTCAGGCTCCAGATGACGACGGTCGCGAAGAGGGCGATCTCGGCCGAGGCGCGTCCCTTCATCGCCGTGCATCGTGCCAGTCCTTGGCCCCGCCCGTCGGGCCGGGGCGCGGGCGGCGACCCGCGGGCCGACAATGGGCCCGATGTCACGGCCCACCGACCAAGCGCCGCCCACGACGCTTGTCGGCTGGCTCGCTCAAGGGGCGCTCGACCCACCGCTGGCGGCGCTCCTCTGGCAGCTCATGGAGGGCGGCCTGCCGCTGACCGTCGCCGGCCCGGCCGGCTC
>JBIOIE010000272.1:0-1875 GCA_044449605.1 Candidatus Limnocylindrales bacterium
CTCCTGCGGGCGCGTCTCGTCAAAGGGTCGATGACCACAGTACAGCGGCCGTTCCTGAGGAGGTCCTGAGAGGCGGCCGGGCGGGACGTTCGAAACACGTTCCCGGCGAAGATCCGTCGCTTACCGCACCGGCAGGTACGTTGCCCGTTCGGCCGGGCCCGAGGCTCTGCGGCGTTTGACCGGACCCGCGATTCCGCGATAGAGTACGGCGCGGGGTGGAGCAGCGGCAGCTCGTCGGGCTCATAACCCGAAGGTCGGCGGTTCGAATCCGTCCCCCGCAACCAACAGCGAATACTGACCAGACGACCCTTGCGCCCGCCCGCAAGGGTCGTTTCTTTGTGCCCGGGCCGCGGCGGATCCGTGCCTCTGCTGCGCCTCGGCCGAGCCGATCGCCCGGTCAGGCCTCGTCGGCGACCCGGAAGGTGAGGGCCGCGACGACCATCGCCCCGACGGCCCAGGCCGCCAAGCCAAGCTCCTCGAGGGGGGCGAGGGTGCCGCCGTTGACGAGGGTTCCCCGCAGCAGATCGGCCAGCAAGGCAGGCGGCAGGAGCGACGCGGGCACCGCCACGATGGCGGGCAGCCGGTCGAGCGGAACGATGACGCCACCCACCAGCAGGCAGACCAGATAGAGGCCGTTGGCCAGGGCGAGGACGACCTCCGGCCGCAGCCGGCCGGCCAGGAGCAGCCCCAGGCCGGCGAAGGCGACGATGCCCAGGAACAGCCACGCTGCGGCGGCGACGACACCACCGACGACACCGCCCTGCGGATGCCAGCCCAGGGCCCAGCCGACGACCGCGATGAGGGCGACCTGGAGCAGCACCGTGACGGCGACCGAGGCTGCCTTGGCGGCCACCAGCGCCCAGCGGGGGAGCGGCGCACCACCGAGCCGCTTGAGGACCCCGCCCTCGCGTTCGAAGGCGGTGGCGATGCCCAGTGAGACGAGGCCGGTCGAGATCACCGCGAGGGCGAGGATGCCCGGCACCAACGCGTCGACCCGGCTCACGCCCGCGGCGGTCGGCGGCGGCAGGAGCGGCACGCCGGCCAGGAAGATGAGCAGCCCGAGCGGGATGGCCAGCGTGACCAGGAGGTTCTCGCCCCGCCGCGCCGTCAGGCGCAGCTCGACCATGGTCAGGGCCGCCCAGGCCCGCCAGGGCGCTGCCGCCCGGGCGACCCGGGGGCCGGCCGCGGGAGAGTGAGCGGCCATCGAGGGCTGGCCGCTCACTTGGGCGCCTCCGATTCGGTCAGGCGCAGGAAGACGTCCTCGAGGCTCTCGCGCTCGACCGCGATCTCGCGCACCTCGAGACCCTTCGCCCAGAGCCAGGGCGTCAGTTCGACCAGCAGCTCCCCCGGCGCGAGCGTCGCCAGCCGGTAGCGGGCTGCCCCGGTCGGGCTCGCCTCGGCGACGTGCTCGAGGTGCGCCAGGGCCGCCAGATCCCCGGGCGTCAGCGGCGCCGCCAGCTCCAGGCTCACCGAGCGAAGCGCTCCCTCTCCGGCCGCCGAGGCCCGCAGCTCGTCCGGTGTGCCCAGGCCGACGAGCCGGCCGTGGTCGATGATGGCGACGCGATCGGCCAGCGCTTCCGCCTCCTCGAGCAGGTGCGTGGTCACGACGACGGTCGCACCCCCAGCGCGGAGGCCGCGCAACACCTCCCACGTCGCCCGCCGGGCGGTCACGTCCATGGCCGCCGTCGGCTCGTCGAGGATGGCCAGTTCGGGCCGGCCGACGATGGCCAGGGCCAGTCCCAGGCGTTGCCGCTCGCCGCCGGAGAGACTCCGGTAGCGGTCGCCGGACCGCCCCGCCAGTCCGACCTGCTCGAGGAGCGGGCCGGCATCCAGGGGCGTGGCATAGAAGGCGGCGAACAGGCGGACGGCCTCGAG
>JBIOIE010000273.1:0-1874 GCA_044449605.1 Candidatus Limnocylindrales bacterium
ACCGGGTCGCGGCCGCTCGCCGAGCGGCTCCGGGGCGTGTCCCGCGTCGGGCTGGCCGGGATGATGATCGCGGCAGTCGCCCTGCTCGTCGTGGCCCGCTTCCTCGGGGGCGGCTCGCTGGGCCCGGCGGTGACGGCCACGCCGACGTCCAGTCCCGTGGCCAACGCCAGCCCCACGCTCAGCCCTGTGCCGACCGCGACCGCCAGCCCGCTCCCGACGCCGACCCCCTCTCCCGGCCCGACCGCCACGCCCGTGCCCTCGTCGACGCCGGCCTTCTCCCAGACCTACACGGTCAAGTCGGGCGACACGCTCGGCAACATCGCCTCCCGCTTCGGGACGACCGTGGCCAAGCTCAAGGCCCTCAACAACATCTCCAACAGCGACCTCATCTACATCGGCGAGGTGCTCAAGATCCCCTGATCAGCCGCTCCCCGATCGGCGCCGCTGCGCCCGCCGTCGTCGGGGTCAGCGCTGGCAGCCCCGGCAGAAGCTGGTCACGAAGCCGCCTGGGGCGATCTCGCTGAGGCGCGTGCCGCAGCGCGGGCAGGCCTGCCCGCCGTGCCGGTGGACGCGCAGGAAGTCGCGGACCTCGACCTCGAAGCGCGGCGGCACGCGCTGATGCAGCTCCCCGATGGCCCACGTGAGGGTCTCGCGCATCGCGCCATACAGCTGGTCGACCTCCTCGGCGGCCAGGCTGGTGCGCTTCCGGAATGGCGCCAGGCCGGCGGCCCACAGGATCTCGTCGCTGTAGCCGTTGCCGATGCCGGCGACCAAGGCCTGGTCGCGGAGCAGGTTCTTCAGCTCCCCCCGTCGGCCGGCCATCCGTTCCCGCCAGGTGGAGAGGTCCAGGGCCGGATCGTCCGCGTCGGGCCCCTGTTCGTCCCAGCCGGCGATCGGCCGGGCGACCCCGTGGGGCACCAGGTAGACCTTGCCCATCCGCGTGGCGTCCCGGTAGCGCAACTCGACCGGGCTGTCGTCCGCCGGCAGCCAGTCGGCGCCGCGCGTCCAATCTGCCGCGTCGGGGGGCGGACCCGGCCGGGCCCCGAAGGCCACGACCAGGGCCGTATTGGCGAATGGCTTCGCACCCGGCACGGCGAACCCGAGACGTCCCGTGAGCATGGGGTTGACGACGACCCGGTCCGGCTCCAGCTCGAGGACCAGGAACTTGCCGCGCCGCCGGACGGCCTGCAGACGCTGCCCGACGAGCCCGGCCGTCTCGGCGGGCGTGCCCCGCACGACGAGGCTCTCGACGACACTGACCGAGCTCACCGCCCGCCCGACCAGGGCGGCGTGGAACGCGTCGGTCAGGATGGCGACGTCGGGCAGTTCGGGCATCCCTGGCCGGTCCTCCTGGGCTCTTGCGCCCTGCGGGCGCGTGGTAGTATGCGCGGGCCCTTCCGCGGGCCAGCGCCACAGCGTTGCGCGAGCCGACCGAGACGAAGGAGTCTGACGAGCCCGACGGGACACGGACGACCACCCCTCGACGAACGAAGGCCCGGGCTGTCGCTCGGGCCTTGACCGTTCCCGGGGCCTGATCGCGACCCGAAGGAGACCATCGAGTTGACCGCACAAGAGCAGGGCGGGACCGAGTCGGAAGCCGAGGCGACCATCGCCCCGGATCCGTCCGGAGATGAGACCGTCGCGACGACCGTCGCCGACGAGCCCGCCACCCCCGAGATGACCGCCACGGCCGACGAGCCCGCCGCGGAACCTGCCGCTGAGCCCGAGCCCGCGCCGATGATGGCGGAGCCCGAAGCCGCGGAGGCCGAAGTCGCGGAGGCGACGGCCGTCGAGGCCGACATGGCCCCGATGGTCCCCGAGGCCGTCGAGCCGATGACCGACGAGCCCGAGCCGATGGGGGCCGATATGGCGCC
>JBIOIE010000274.1:0-1845 GCA_044449605.1 Candidatus Limnocylindrales bacterium
CGTTCGACGATGCTGGCGATCGTGAGCACGTCGTAGAAGTCCAGACCGGCCTTCTCGGCGGCGCCGACCGGATCGGCGGCGGCCGTCAGGTCCCCCCACTGCTTCAGCAGCAGGCGCACGATGTCCTCGCCGCTGGCCCAGGGATAGACGTCGAACGTGCCGGCACCCAGGAAGCCCTCCAGCGAGCGCCCGGCGGGCAGCGCCCGCAGGAAGGGGTAGTCGCTGCGCAGGGCGTCCGTCGGCGCCTCGGCCAGGTCGTAGAACTCGCGGGCGGTGGTGGGCGGCAGCGGCAGCGTCTCGAGGTAGGCGCTGATCTGCTCGATCCGGAGACCCTCGCGCAGGGCGACCTTGACCGGCACGACCTGGGCCGACTGGAGGGCCGCCAGCACGTCCTTGGGCGACATCGTCCTGCGCAGCTCGTAGGTGCCGGCCTCGATCGTCGACTGCTGGCCGCTGGTGATGGCCAGGTAGCGGAAGGCGAAGGGGTCGGTCAGCAGGCCGGCCGCCTGGAGGTCGGCGTTGACCTGGTCGGCGGTGGCGCCGGTCTTGACCTCGAAGGCGACCGGTGCGCTGTCCGTGCCGGCCGGCGCCGTGAGACGGTCGCCGAGCTGCTCGCCGACGAGGTCGCGCACGAAGGGCACGCTCAGGGCCTGGGGATTGGACTCGGCGATGTCGAGCGCCCACGAGGCGATGACCGGCCGGGCCAGGATGAGGCCGCCGACGATGATGATCGCGGCGAGACCGATGATGGCCACCCACGGCAACACCCGTGAACCCCGGCCGGGTCCCTTTGGCGCGTCCCGGTCGGTCACCTCGAGGCGGGTCAGCGTCCCCGACGGAGCGTTGGGGCGGGCCATCCGGCGGCCCTCGTCGGACTTCACGGCGGCGCGCCGAGGCCCGCGTCCATGCCGGCCTGGACGATCCGGCGGGCGGCCTCGCGGTCGATGAGCGAACGGCGCCGCTGCCGCGCCGCCGGCGAGGGCACGCCCCCGGAGCGGCCGCGCGGCGCGCGCCCGAGCCCGGCTTCGGCGGCGAGGCTCGTGCCCCGCTCGTCCTGGAACGACCACGGCCGCCCCAGGCCGGCCAGGACCCCGCCGACCCAGGTCCGTGTGGCCCGGGCCTGGGCGCCCTCGGAGCCACCCGGGAGGAGCGGCAGGCCGACGACGAGCGCGTCGATACGTTGCTCGGCGATGATCCGACTCAGGGTGTAGGCGTCCCGGTCCGGCGAGCCCCGGGCGATCGTGGCCAGCGCGCGGGTCGTGGCCGAGGCCGTGTCGCCGACCGCCAGCCCGATGCGCCGCTCCCCGAGGTCGATGCCCAGCAACCGGCTCACGGTGTCGGCGTCGGGGACCGCCCGGGCGCCACGACCGTCAGCGTCGCGCGGCCCTCGAGCGTCGGGATCGTATCGACGTAGCCGGGCCACGTCTGGATGGTAACCGTGCCCTGGCTCGCCAGTAGCGCCCGGGCGGCGGCCACCGAGCGGCCCTTCACCGACACCAGGAGGGCCGCCGCGTCGAGGGGCCGCCAGGCCTGCGCCGAGATGTGGATGACGAAGGTGACCTTCCCGCCCTGCACGGCCGGCTGGCCGATGACCCGATCGATCGAGCCGGCCAGCAGCTGGCTGCCGGCCGGGACGGCGGCGGCGAGGATCTCGTCGGCCATGGTCTCGAGCGCGCCGGCCTGCACGGCCACGACGGAGCCATCCGCGGTGAGGGTGAGCTTGAAGGTGTCGACCGCGCTGCCGACGAGGCTCGCGGGCTCGGGATCGGCCGTCGGGTCGCCCGTG
Source organism: Candidatus Limnocylindrales bacterium (assembly GCA_044449605.1). Lineage (GTDB taxonomy): Bacteria > Chloroflexota > Limnocylindria > Limnocylindrales > CSP1-4 > CSP1-4. Next base: position 1,787 of record JBIOIE010000274.1, read on the forward strand.
GCCGCGGTCGATGGAATCAGCGTCGAGCCCGACGGGGCGGTCCCCGGAGCGGCCAAGGC
>JBIOIE010000275.1:0-1836 GCA_044449605.1 Candidatus Limnocylindrales bacterium
ACGGCGATAGCCGCCGCGGTCGGGATCGAGAGGATCGCCAGGATGAACGCGATCTGGCCCCACTTCTGGCCCGTGAAGCCGAGCGGGCCGGCGACGGCGAGGAGGAGCGCGGCAAGGGCGATCCAGCGCAACTGCAGCCGTTCCGTGGGGCTGGCCCGGCGGTAGCGGAGGACCAGGGACAGGGAGGCCGCCACCATCGAGAAGGCGAGCAGGAGGGCGGCGGCAGCCGTGAGCGGCTCGAACTGATCGATAAGGCCCGAGCCGAACGGGTTGTCGGCGAAGCTGGCGTTGTCGATCGGTCCGGACCGGAAAGCCAGGAGGATCCCGAATCCCAACGCGCCGACGATGCTCGTGGCGAGAACGATGCGCCAGCGCGGTGCCAGGAGCCGCCCATCGGGGAAGACCAGGAACATCACCGGCAGCGCGGTGACCGAGACGAGCCATGTCCAGGACGTCGTCCAGGCCGCGAACTCGGGGCCGGGCAAAGAGCCCGGATGGACGAGGAGGCCATAGGTCGCGTACTCGGTGGCCAGCACCTGGACACCCGATTCGATCGCGGCGGCCGCGAAGACGACCCCGATCACGTTTCCCGGCCTGCGGGCCAGGATCACCGCCCCGAGCGTGCCGAACGTGACTGAGAACAGAGCTGTGAAGCCGCGGAAGCCGTAGCTGTCCGGGACCGCCGCACTCCACGTCGAGGCCAGCAGGAGCAGGCCGCAGGCCGTGGGCACGATCGCCGCCAGCCAGACCGTCCAGGCGATCACCGAGGCCCAACGCACGTGGCCGGGGAGCCCGGCCGGCTCGTCCAGGTCGGGCATCTCCGGCGATTCGAACGAGGCTGCGTGCTCGTGGCTCATCGCGGCAGGATGCGCGAGCGCCTCCCCCGGCGTCAATCCGAACCCGCCGAGGCGGGATCGGGCGCGCCTAGAGCCCGGACCAGCTCCGGATGGCCCGGGCGAGCGCCGAGATGTCGTCGTCACCATGGCCCTGGGCGATCAAGCCGTTTTCGATCTCGGCGGCGAGCCCGGTCACCGGCATGGAGGCGCCGACGCGCCGGGCCAGCTCGAGGGCGATGGCCAGGTCCTTGCGATGCAGGGCCAGCTTGAAGCCGAGCGGGTAATCGTCGGCGATGATCCGCCCGCTGCGGTTGGTCAGGACCCAGGACTGGGCGGCCCCGCCCGAGAGAGCGGCCACGACCTTCTCGACGTCGAGGCCCGCCTTGATGGCCAGCACGAGCCCCTCGGCGACCCCGAGATAGGCGCCGCAGAGGATGACCTGGTTGACCGCCTTGGTGGCCTGGCCGGCGCCGACCGGCCCCATGTGGGTGATCGTCTTGCCCAGCGCCTCGAGCACGGGCCGGGCCCGTACGACGTCGTTGTCGGCGCCACCCACCATGATCGTCAGGGTCGCCTTGACGGCGCCCTCCGAGCCGCCTGAAACCGGCGCGTCGACGAAGGCCACCGCCCGCTCGGCCAGCCGAATGGCGAAGCTCTCGCTGGCGCCCGGCGCGATGGTCGAGCAGTCGACGACGAGGCTGCCCGCCCGGGCGCCCTCCGCGATGCCCTGCGGGCCGAAGAGGACGGCCTCGACGTCGGGCGTGTCGGAGAGGCAGACGACGACGACGTCGGTCGCGGCGGCCAGCTCGGCCGGCGAGGCGGACTCGATGACGCCCAGCTCGCGCAGTGCAGCGGCCTTTCCGGGGGTGCGATTCCAGACGCTCAGCGGGAAGCCGGCCCGGGCGAGGTTGGCGGCCATCGCCGCGCCCATCGTGCCCAGCCCGGCGAAGCCGACCCGCTCCATGCTCCTCCTTCCAACGCTGCCGATGACCCGGCTAGC
>JBIOIE010000276.1:0-1723 GCA_044449605.1 Candidatus Limnocylindrales bacterium
ATGACATCCGGCGGAGCACCCCGGTAGGCCAGGACGTTGACGACCAGGCCGACCACGAACAGCGACCCGACGACGAGGGCGAACCGACGCGCGCCGCTCCGCGTGCGCAGCGCGGAGGTGGCGATCAGTTCCCGTTCGGAGGCCGACAGCTCCATGCTCCTGGGCGCCCCCTCCTCCGGATCAGCGGCCTCGCTGCCAGGATTTGCCCTCGACGGCGACAGCCGGGGCGTAGACCATCTCGACGCCCTGCATCTCGCGGATCGTCCGCGCGCCGAGGGCGGCCATCGATTGGCGCAGCGCGCCGACGAGGTTCTCCGAGCCGTCCGTGACGCGGGCCGGGCCGAACAGGATGCGTTCGAGCGGACCGACCGTGCCGACCTTGATGCGCGTGCCCCGGGGCAGGGTCGGTGAGGGCGCGGCCATGCCCCAGTTCATGCCCCGCCCCGGCGCCTCCGCCGCGCGAGCGAGCGGGGAGCCGAGCATCAGCAGGTCCGCGCCGGCGGCGATGGCCTTGGCCAGCTCGCCCCCGCGGCGCATGCCGCCGTCGGCCACGACCGGCACGTAGCGGCCGGTCTCGTCGTGGTAGGTGTCGCGGGCGGCGGCCACGTCGCTGATGGCCGTCACCTGGGGCACGCCGATGCCAAGCACCTCGCGGGTCGTGCACGCCGCGCCCGGGCCGACGCCCACGAAGATCGCGGCGATGCCCTGGTGCATGAGCTGGTAGGCGGCCTCGAAGTTCGTCGTGTTGCCGACCGCGACCGGAATGGGCATGTCCCGGGTGAACTCGTCCAACTCCAGCGGGTCGTAGCCGCTGGCCAGGTGGCGCGCCGAGGAGACCTGGCTCTGGACCAGGAAGAGGTCGGCGCCGTGCTCCGCGCAGAAGGGGCCCCAGCGCTGCGCCGCGGCCGGCGTCGCGGCGACCGCCGCCCGCGCCCCGGCGACGTGCAGCTCGTCGATGCGCCGGACGACCAGCTCCTCGCGGATGGGTTCGCTGTAGGCGGCGGCGAGGAGGGCGTGGACCTCATCGTCGGGAGCCCCGGCGATGCGGGCGAGCACCGTATCGGGATCGTCGTAGCGCGCCTGGACGCCCTCGAGGTTCAGGAAGGCGAGGCCGCCCAGGCGGCCCAGCTCGGCCGCCAGGCGCACGTCGACGACCGCGTCCATGGCCGAGGCGAGGATGGGGATCGCCAGCTGCAGCCCGGCCATCTCGACCGCGGTGTCGACGTCGGCCGGCTCGACCGTCGAGGTGCCGGGGGCCAGGGAGACGTCGTCGAAGCCGTAGGTGGGCCGCAGACGGTCGACCTTCGAGGGCCGGCGCGTTCCCGGTCCGGAACCCACGGCCGCCGCTTCGGTCGTCATCGGGGGAGTATATCGGCCGGGTCAGCGGGCCTTGCGCCGGCCGGCACCGTCCAGCTCGAACCAGGCGGCGATGTGGGGCTCGAGGAGACAGCGCCGGATCCGCTCGATCGACTCGCGAGCCGACGGCCAGACCACGAGACGGGCCGCCTCCGAGGCATCGACCCAACGCCGCTCCGCGTGCTCGTGGGAGAGTCGAGGCACCGCGTCGGGGCGCACGCGCAGGGCGAAGATCGCCGCCTGCACGATGGCGTCCGAGGCTTCGTCGTAGAAGGCCCCGACCTGGTCGAGATCGTAGAACGCCTCGATCTCGGGTCCTCCGAGGGCGGTCTCCTCGGCCACCTCGCGCAGGGCTCCGAGGGGCACC
>JBIOIE010000277.1:0-1718 GCA_044449605.1 Candidatus Limnocylindrales bacterium
GACGGACCGTGCGCCGGATCAGCTTGGTCGTGGCCCTCGTCGTCGCCCTGGCAGCCTCGGGCTGCGCGTTCGGCGCGGATACGGCGCGACTCCACCAGCAGGCGCAGGCGGCGTTGGCACGCTGGGCGGACGCGGTCGCGGTGGCCGGCGGCCAGGCACTGTTCGTGCCCGTCGGCGAGCTGACCGCCCAGGTAGGCGACTGGGAGCCTGATTTCGGCGACATCGGCAAGGTGTCGCTCATGTCAGGGGTGGTCCAGTCCGCCATCGACCTGCCGGCCAACCAACCTCCCCCCACTGGTGTCATCTGGCCCGACGGCACCTCGGTCCCAGTCGAGCGGATCTCTGCCAAGGAGGCCCTTGCAGAGATCAACGCGGACTCGGTCCAACCCTGCCCCGAGTGCGTGCCGCTGACGATCACTGCTGCCCGGCTGACGACGGGACCAGTCCTGACCAGCCGCGGTCCTGCGAAAGCCCCGGTCTGGGACTTCACGCTCCAGGGCACGGCCGTCCACATCACCCGCGTCGCCGTCGCCCGTGCCGTCCGCGTCGTCCCCCCAACCTGGGATCCCTACAACGCCCCGGGCGGCATCGCCATCGACTCGGCCACTGGTAGCGGCGACGGATCGCGGCTGACTGTCGCGTTCACCGGGGCGCCAGACACGGGCGACAAGCCCTGCGGCGCCGACTACACAGCCGAGGCGGTCGAATCGTCGCTGGCCGTCGTGGTCATCGTCATCGAGCACCGCAACCTGTTCCCCGCAGCATGCTCCGCTGTCGGCGCCCGCCGCACCACCGACGTCCAGCTGGCGGTGCCCCTCGGCGACCGCACCGTGCTCGAGGTGCAACAGGGTCTACCTGTCCCCGCCCTCCTGACGCCCTGACCGCTCGCTACTCCCGCCGCCCGACCAGGAAGAACGCCTCGGTCGAGCCCTTGCCCTTCAGCTCGATCGACCCCCGGGCCTCGAGCACGTAGGCACCGGCCAATGCCTCCGCGACCGGCGCCGAGACCTGGATCCGGCCCGGCTCCGACGAGGCCTCGAGGCGGCTGGCCACATTCACCGCGTCGCCCCACAGGTCGTAGACATATTTGCTGGTGCCGATGACGCCGGCCACCACCGGCCCGCGATGGAGGCCGATGCGGATCCGCCAGGGCGGTCCCGCATCCTCGACGGCCGAGCGCATGGCGAGGGTCAGGTCGGCGGCGGCGCGAACGTGATCGCCGCCGGAGCCGGGCAACCCGGCGGCCGCCATGTAGGCATCGCCGATGGTCTTGATCTTCTCGACGCCCAGGGCGCTGCAGGCGGCGTCGAAGGCCGAGAACATCCCGTTCAAGGCTGCCACCAGGGTGCCGACCGGCAGGCGGGCCGAGATCTCCGTGAAGCCGACGAAGTCGCTGAAGACGACCGCGACATCGTCGCACCGATCCGCGATCAGCCCTTCGCCGGCGTTGAGCCGGTCGATGATCGGCTGGGGCAGGATGTTCAGGAGCAGCTCCTGCGAGCGGGCCCGTTCCGCATCGAGGTCGGCCATGACCCGATCCAGGAGGCGGGCGTTCGTGTCCCGGATCTGCTCGGCCTGCTCGAGGGTCGCCTCCAGCTGGCGCACCCGCCGAGCGAGGCGCGCGGTCTCCTTGCTCGGTCCCGCCTCGGTCGCTTCGGGGTCCACGTTCGGCCCGGTCAGGTGCCCAGCAGCAGCGTGACGAACGTCTCGTTGAGGAA
>JBIOIE010000278.1:0-1684 GCA_044449605.1 Candidatus Limnocylindrales bacterium
CACGCGCCGCTCTTCGTCGGTGACCCAGGCCGGTGGCGTCGTGCCGGCACCCCCGATGCGGGCGAGGGCCCGGGCCAGGGTCCGGCTGCGCTCCGCTCGCGTCGAGGCAGGATCCCGGCCGGCCTCGGTCAGGCGCCAGGCGGCATCGGCGAGTTCCAGCGTCCGCTCGCGTTCACGCCATGGGAAGGTCACGATCCAGTGCCCCGGCTCGCTGCTGCGATGAACCTCGACAGACAGTGGGCGCCGGGCCGGAGCCGCGGGGTGCGACGGGCGGCGGAACCAGGCGTCGGCGCCGCTGACCCGATGGAGGCGGCGGACCCAGGCCACCAGGTCGCGGATGGGCGCCGGAGCGTCGCCAGGGCGGACCGCGCGGCCCAACTCGACGCGAGCGTACGCGCCCGGCGACCGAGTCCCATACCAGGATCTCCGGCGGCCGACGACCAGCTCGATCTTGACGCTGGGCTCGAGACGATAGAGGTTCGGGCCCTCGAGGAGCCGGAGGTCGACGAGGCGCACGGTCGGCCGAGTATAGGGCCGGGACCGTGGCGCTAGACTGCCCGCCGATGAGGAGCTACCAGCGCGCCGGCGACGTCGCCGACACCGAGTTGCGGGCCCTGCGCGACGCCGTGCAGGAGGAGCTGCCCGCGTACCTGGAGGACCTGGCCACCCTCGTCAACATCGACTGCGGCTCCTACACCAAGGCCGGCGTCGACCAGGTCGGGCGCTGGACGGCGCGCTTCCTGGAGCGGCTCGGCGCGTCCGTCGAGATCCGCCCCGACGAGCGCCTGGGCGACACGGTCGTGGCCACGCTCCATGGCCGCAAGGGGGCGCCGCGAGCCCTGCTCATCGGCCACCTGGACACGGTCTTCGATCCGGGCACGGCCCGCCAGCGGCCGTTCCGGGTCTCTTCCGGGCGCGCCTACGGCCCGGGAGTCACGGACATGAAGAGCGGCCTCCTGGGCGGCCTCTACGCGCTCATCGCGCTGCGGGCCGCCTCGGACGACGACGATGTCTGGCTGCCCTTCGAGGAGCTGGTCTTCATCGCCAACCCGGACGAGGAGATCGGTTCGCCGGTCAGCACACCGGCCATCCGGGCCGCCGCGCTCGAGGCGGACGTCGCCTTCGTGCTCGAGTGCGCCCGCGCCAACGGCGACATCGTCAGCTCGCGCAAAGGCAGCCTCGATCTGCGCCTCACGGTCACCGGCCGGGCGGCCCATGCCGGGGTCGAGCCGGAGAAGGGCACCAGCGCCGTGCTCGAGGCCGCTCACCAGACGATCGCCCTGCACGCCCTCAACGGCCGCTGGCCGGGCGTGACCTGCAACGTCGGGGTCGTGCGCGGAGGAACGCGACCCAACGTCGTGGCCGAGGAGGCGGTCCTGGAGGTCGACCTGCGCAGCCCCACCCGCGCCGACCTCGAGGCCGCCGAAGCGGCCATCCGGGCGATCTGCGCCGCGCCCACCGTGGCCGGCGTCAGCACCAAGGTCGACGAGGCCGGGCGCCACTGGCCGATGGAGAAGCTGGCCGCCAGCGGCCGGCTCGTGGACCACGCCACCTCTCTCGCCCGCCGGCTCGGCTTCGAGCTGCACGACGCCGCGACCGGCGGCGCTTCCGATGCCAACACCACGGCGGGCCTCGGCGTGGCCACCCTCGACGGCCTGGGTCCGGTCGGTGGCCTCGACCACTC
>JBIOIE010000279.1:0-1681 GCA_044449605.1 Candidatus Limnocylindrales bacterium
GACCCGCTGAAATGGTCGGCTACACTCGTTGCCCGCGGCGGGCGTCCCCCCGAGGGCGCGGCGGGCTTTAGGAGGTGGATCGTGCCCCACTACCTGTTCAAGGCGAGGTACACGACGGCCGGCATCCAGGGTGTGCTGGCCGAGGGCGGCTCGAAGCGCCACGCGGCCGTGGAGGCCCTGGTGAAGAGCGTCGGCGGCAAGCTCGAGGCCGAGTTCTGGGCCTTCGGTGACGACGACTACATCGCCATCGCCGAGATGCCCGACAACGTCGCCGCGGCCACGATGGCCTCGACGGTCTCGGCCAGCGGGGCCGTTGGCGTCTCGACTACGGTGCTCCTGACCGCCGCCGACATCGACGAAGTCGCCAAGCGCAAGGCCACCTACCGGCCGCCCGGCCGCTGAGGGCCGGCGAGGGCGAGCCAGCCCCGCGAAACCCGAACCGCCCGCTGACCGCGTCCCCGCGCGTCCCCGCCATGCCCCACGTCTCGCACAAGGCCACGACCTTCACCGAGTCCGTCATCCGCGAGATGAGCCGCCTGGCGATGGCCGCGGGGGCGGTCAACCTGGCCCAGGGCTTCCCCGACTTCGCCTGCCCGCCCGAGCTGAAGGCGGCGGCCAAGGCCGCCATCGACGCCGATCTCAACCAGTACGCCATCACCTGGGGCGCCCGGCCGCTGCGCGAGGCGATCGCCCGCGAGATCGGCCGGCGCTACCCCGGCTGGAGCGTCGATCCCGAGACCCAGGTGACCGTCGTCTGCGGCGCGACCGAGGGCATGATCGCGGCGATGCTGGGCATCCTCGACCCGGGCGACGAGATCGTCGTCTTCGAGCCCTACTACGAGAACTACGGGCCCGATGCGGTCCTGGCCGGCGCGATCCCGCGCTACGTCACCCTCCACGAGCCCGACTGGCACTTCGACGAAGCCGAGCTGCGGGCGGCCTTCGGGCCGCGCACGCGGGGCATCGTGCTGACCTCGCCCCACAACCCGACCGGCAAGGTCTTCTCGAGGGCCGAGCTGGAGCTGGTCGCCGGCCTGTGCCTCGAGCACGACGTCGTCGCCTTCACGGACGAGATCTACGAACACATCGTCTACGAGGGCGAGCACATCCCGCTGGCCACCCTGCCCGGCATGGCCGAGCGGACGGTGACCATCAACTCGCTCTCCAAGACCTACTCGGTGACCGGCTGGCGGGTCGGCTGGGTGGTCGCGTCGGCCGAGCTGACCGACGGCGTGCGCAAGGTCCACGACTTCCTGACCGTCGGCGCGGCGGCGCCGCTCCAGGCGGCGGCCGAGGTCGCCCTCGGCCTGCCCGAGGCGTATTACACCCAGCTCGCGGCCGACTATCGGGCGCGGCGGGACCTCCTGGTCGGGGCGCTCGAAGAGGCCGGCTTCCGGGTCTATCGGCCGGCCGGCGCCTACTACGTCATGACCGACATCGGCGCCCTGACCGACCTCGACGACGTCGCCTACTCGCGGGCGCTCATCGCGCCGCCGGGCAGCGCGGCAGTGCCGGGCGCCTCGTTCTACTCGCGGCCCGAGCGGGGCCGCACGAAGCTGCGCTTTGCCTTCCCCAAGAAGCTGGAGACCTTGCGCGAGGCGGAGGTGCGCCTGCGCCGACTGGAGCGGCGCCCGCCCGTTACCATCGCCGGGTGACCGCATCGGCATCGCCCGTCGTCGTC
>JBIOIE010000280.1:0-1675 GCA_044449605.1 Candidatus Limnocylindrales bacterium
CGAGGCCGCCTTCGAGCTGGCCGACGAGGGCCTGGCGGCGCGGGTCGACCCGTCCCGCCCGGCCGTCGTCCGCGCGTACCTGCCCGCTGCCGACCCGGCCGCCGTGCAAGCCGGCGTCGCGGCCGTGGAACGCGATCTCGGCCACCTCCAGGCTTTCGGGCTGCGCCACATCGGCGAGCTGCTCACCCGCCAGGTCGACGAGGAGGACTGGGCTGAGGCCTGGAAGCGCCACTTCCCGGTGCTCCGCCTCGGCCGGCGCCTGGTCAGCCGGCCGACCTGGCGGCGGCACCGCGCCACCGGTGACGAGGTCGTGCTGGCGCTCGACCCGGGGATGGCCTTCGGGACGGGGCTCCACCCGACGACCCGCCTCTGCCTCGTCGGCCTCGAGCGGCTCGCCGACCGGGGCCTCGTCGGCGGGGCGAGCGTGCTCGATCTCGGTTGCGGCTCGGGCGTCCTGGCCATCGCGGCAGCCCGCCTTGGCGCCACGCGGGTGCTCGGCCTCGACGTCGACCCGCTCGCCGTCGAGACGACCGCGGCCAACGCGCGGCGCAACCGGGTGGCCCGGGTCGTCCGGGCCCAACGTGGCTCGTTGCCCGTTGCCGGCCGGCCCTTCGACCTCGTCCTGGCCAACCTCATCGCCTCGTTGCTGGCCCGCCTCGCCGCCGACCTCTACGCGGCCGTACGGGCGGGGACCGGCGGTCCCGGTACCGGCGGCCGGCTCCTGGCGAGCGGCATCTTCGCCGACCGCGAACCCGAGGTGCGCAGGGCGCTTGCCGCCGCAGGATTCCGGATCGCTGGCCGCGATGTCGAGGGCGACTGGGTCGCCCTGGAGGCCGAGCGGATCGACCCCTGAAGGCGGCGGCCGCACTCTGGTAGCGTGGGCGCATGGCCGCCGACGACTGCCTCTTCTGCCGCATCGTGGCCGGCCAGATCCCCTCCCGCCGTGTCCACGAAGACGACCAGCTCATCGCCATCCACGACATCAACCCACGCGCCCCGACGCACATCCTGCTGATCCCCCGACGGCACATCGATTCCGCGCTCGACCTGAGCGAGGCCGATGGCCCGTTGCTGGGCCGGCTCTTCGCAGTCGCCGCGGACATCGCCCGGCAGCAGGGCCTCGCCGAGCACGGCTACCGGCTCGTCGCCAACGTCGGGACGTGGGGCGGCCAGACGGTCGATCACCTCCACCTCCACCTGATGGGCGGCCGATCGTTCGCCTGGCCGCCCGGCTGATGCCACTGTGGCGCCGCGTGATGCCAGCGCGGGTGCCTCGCGGGCCCGGACGCCTGGCCCTGGCCGTCCTCCTCGCAGCCCTGCTGAGCGGCTGCGGACACGGCATCACCGTCGGCGGCCTCGGCGCCACGCCCTCCGACGCGGCCACGCCCCTCGGGTCCCCGACGACCGCCATGGCGTCCACGCTGGCGGCGCTCCAGGACGCGCTCGCCACTGAAGGCTTCAGCCTGGGCCCGCCAGGGCAGGCCTACCGGCCCTCCGAGCCGGCCTCCTTCGTGCGCGTCCCCAGGGCCCTGTTCCGAGTCCCCTTCGCGGTTCCCGACGACGGGTTCGTGATCGTCTACGAGTTCACCGACGCCGCCGGTGCGGCGGCCGGCGCCGGCACCCTCGCCGACTACCTGGCCAGTGGCAACGGCCAGACGACCTTCCCGGCCGACAC
>JBIOIE010000281.1:0-1661 GCA_044449605.1 Candidatus Limnocylindrales bacterium
CGATGACGTCGGCGAGGAGGTCGAACTCGCCCTGCTCGGCCGCCCGGTCGACGAGCGCATCGACGATGTCCCCGATGCGCCCCCGCAGTCCTTCGACCGTGCGCGGCGTGAACGCCGTCGAGACCAGACGGCGCAGGCGGGTGTGGTCGGGCGGTTCCTTGTCGATCAGCTGGTGGCGGGCCAGGTCCCAGAACGGCGCCTGCCAGGCCGGCGGCTCGGGTCGGCCCCATTCCTCGTGGCTGGCAACGTGGAGGTAGGACCGGCCGAGGCGCCTGTCGCGCAGCAGCGCGTTGACGTCAGCGAAGCGGGAGACGAGCCACTGGCCCGTCTCCTCGTCCCAGGCGATGGGGCAGTCCTCGCGCAGGCGAGCAAAGGCGGGGTATGGATCCGCAACGAACCGCGGGTCGGCCGGCCGGTACCCGAGGTCGGCCGGTTGGACGGACGCCTGCTGCCGACTCACCGGACCGGGCTCAGGTGGCCGCCTCGCGCTCGTACGGCTGGCCGTCGGCCGCCGGCGGGATGCTCCGTCCGACGACGCCGGCCAGCACGACGATGGTCACGATGTACGGCAGGGCGTCGTAGAACTGGGCCGGCACGGCGGTCATGATGTCGCCCAGCTGTCCCGCCGGCGGCGCGAAGTTGATGGACTGGCCGAGCGTCTGGAACGAAGCGAACAGGAGGGCCGCGCCGAAGGCGCCGACGGGTGTCCAGCGGCCCACGATCATGGCCGCGAGGGCGATGAACCCGCGTCCGGCGGACATCCCGTCCTGGAAGGAGTTCGTCGCCTCCATGCTCAGGTAGGCGCCGGCCAGCCCTGCGAAGAGCCCGCTGATGAGGACATTCCGGTACCGCAGCCGGATGACGTCGATACCGACCGTCTCGGCGGCCTTCGGGTGCTCCCCGACAGCCCTGGTGCGCAGGCCCCAGCGCGAGCGGAAGAGCCAGATCTGGACGCCGATCACGAGGATGATCACCGACATCGTGATCGGGCCCTGGTCGAGGAACATCGCGAGCAGCCAGCCGATGACCGGGAGGTTGGTGAGTTCCGCCGGCGCAGTGAACTGCGTGAACGCCCCGCCGCTCGTCGGGGACTGCTGGGCGATGAGCGTGTTCAGATAGCCCGTCACTCCGAATGCGGCGATGTTGATGATCGTGCCGCTGATGATCTGGTCCGCCCGCAACGAGATCGACAGCCAGGCGTGCAGGAGCGAGATCGCCAGCGCCACGAGGAGCGCTGCCGCCAGGGCAATGAGCAGGGGGAGCGTGATCCCGAAGATCGGCGTCGCGGCCGCGGGCAGGAGCGGCGCCACCGCGACCCCCACGATCCAGCCGGTGAAGGCACTGGCCAGCATCGTGCCCTCGATGCCGATGTTGACGACGCCGGTCCGCTCGCCGATGACGCCGCACAGGGCGCCGAGAGCAAGCGGAGTTGCCGAGCGCAGGATGATCGGCGAGACGGGAGGCAGGATCGCGACGAGGTAGCCGGCGAGCTGGAAGAGCAGGCCCAGGACGGGGATGCCGTAGAGACCGCTGATGAGGGGATCCATCAGTGCACCGCCGCCTCGCCGCCATATGACCGGGTGATGCTCGTCTCGGTGGAGTCGATGGCTGTCTGGGCGGACCGCAACCGGAAGATCCGCCGGAGGACCGGACCCATGATC
>JBIOIE010000282.1:0-1655 GCA_044449605.1 Candidatus Limnocylindrales bacterium
ACACGATGGCCGTCGATGCCGTCGAGATCCCCGCCGGCGCGGGGCGCTGGGTGGTCTTCGAGGGTCGGTTCGCCAGCTGTGCCGACGCCCGAAGGTGGGGACAGGGATCGGCGGAGATCCGCGAGTCCGTCACCCTTGTCGTCGCCTTCATGGGCTTCGAACGCCAGATCGACCTGGGATTGCCCTTCAGCCAATCGGTGGGGGCGCCCCCCACGGGAGTCTGTCCGTGACCGGCGAGGCCGGCCTGGTCACGCTTGCCGAGATCGAGGCGGCGGCCGAGGGGCTACAAGGTGTCACCGTCGTGACGCCCCTGCTGTCGTTCGGCGAGGGGGCGTTCCTGAAGCCGGAGAGCCTCCAGCCGATCGGCGCTTTCAAGTTGCGCGGGGCCTACCACGCGATCGCCTCGCTCTCGCGGGCTGAGCGGGCGGCGGGGGTCGTCGCGCACTCCTCGGGCAACCACGCCCAGGGCGTCGCCCGGGCGGCGCGGCTGCTCGGAGTCCATGCCGTGATCGTGATGCCCGCTGATGCATCAGCCCTGAAGGTCGAGCGGACACGCGCCGACGGGGCCGAGATCGTCTTCGTCGGGCCAGCGTCGGAGGAGCGGGCGGCGCGGGCGGCCGAGCTGGCGGCCGAGCGAGGCCTCAGCCCGATCCCGCCCTATGACGATGCCCGCATCATCGCCGGGCAGGGCACGGTGGGGCTCGAGATCGTCCAACAGCTCGAGGAGAAGGACGTCACGGGCCCCTTCACGGTCCTCGTGCCGGTCGGGGGCGGCGGCCTCTCCAGCGGGGTGGCCACGGCGGTAATGTCGCTGCGGCCCGAGGCCCGGGTCTACGGCGTGGAGCCGGCGCTGGCGGCCGACGCCCGGGACTCGCTTGCCGCGGGGCACGTCGTGCGCTGGGCTTCCGAGCTGGTCGGCCGCACCATCGCCGACGGGCAGCGCACCTCAGCCATCGGCGCCCTGCCCTTCCTGCACCTGTCGCGCTACCTGGCCGGGGTCGTGACGGTCGAGGAGGACGAGATCTGCCGGGCCATGGTCCGGGCTCAGCGGGAGGCCCGGCTGGTCCTGGAGCCATCGGGCGCGACCGCCCTGGCCGCCCTCCTCTTCGCCCTGCTCGCCGACGCGCCGCGGCCGGTCGTGGCCATCCTCTCGGGCGGCAACGTCGACCCCGACCGGTACGCCGAGTTGATCGCGCGCGGTGAGGCTGCCGGCGGCTGACGCGACTCGGCCAGGGCCCGGAGTACCCTAGGCGGGCGCCCCGCGGCCGACCCCGCCGTCTGCGGGCGGACCCGCTGCCCGTACCGGCCATCCACGACATCACCGAGGCACTCCCATGACGACCGAGCAACACGCCCCCACCACCACGGCCCAGATGGTCATCGGCGGCCAGCTCGTCGATGCCGCCGACGGTCGGACGTTCGAGGTCACGAACCCGGCCCGCGGCGAGGTCATGGCCACGGCCCCGCTGGGTGGCGCCGAGGACGTCGATCGAGCGGTCAAAGCCGCCCAGACGGCCTTCGAGGACCCCAAGGGCTGGTCGAGCTGGTCGGCCAGCAAGCGCGGCCGGACGCTGATGAAGCTCTCCAACCTCGTCAAGCAGCACCTCGAGGAGCTGGCCCAGCTGGAGACCCGCAATGGTGGCAAGCCGATCAGC
>JBIOIE010000283.1:0-1641 GCA_044449605.1 Candidatus Limnocylindrales bacterium
ACCAGCTCGGCGCCCTCGGCCTCGCCCTTCTCGATCCAGCGGATCACCGACGCCCGGTGCTCGGTCGAGTAGAGGGGGCCCATGTCCATGCCGGGCTCCATGCCCGGCCCCACCTTGAGCGTGGCGATGCGGTCCAGGATCAGCGGCCGCAGCCGGTCGCCGGCGTCGCCGACGGCGATGACCAGCGTCTGGGCCATGCAGCGCTCGCCGGCCGAGCCATACCCGGAGGCGACCGCCGCGTCGGCGGTCAACTCCATGTCCGCGTCGGGCAGGACCAGCATCGCGTTCTTGGCGCTCGTGTAGGCGCCGACCCGCTTGCCGAGCTTCGTGCCGGTCTCGTACACATAGCGCCCGACGGCGGTCGAGCCGACGAACTGGATGGCCTTGACGTCGGGGTGCTCGACGATCGCCGCCACTGCCTCGCGGCCGCCATAGACGACGTTGAAGACGCCGTCCGGCAGACCGGCCTGTGTCCACAGCTCGGCCTGGAGCTGCGTGGCGCCGGGGGTGTGCGAAGAGGGCTTGAGGACCATCGTGTTGCCGCACATCAGGGCGATCGGGTAGATCCACATCGGGACCATGGCCGGGAAGTTGAAGGGCGTGATGGCGGCGGTCACGCCGAGCGGGCCGCGCAGCGTGAAGGCATCCACGTTGGTGGAGACGTTGGGCGTGTTCAGGCCGGCCAGCTGGACCGGCAGCCCGCAGGCGAATTCGACCGTCTCGAGGCCGCGCACGACCTCGGCGAGCGCGTCCGGGAAGGTCTTGCCGTGGTCGCGGGTGATGAGCTCGGCCATCTCCTTGCGGTGCTGCCAGACCAGCTCGCGGAAGGCGAAGAAGATCTGGCTGCGGGCGATGAGGGGCATGTCGCGCCAGGCCGGGAAGGCGGCCTTGGCGGCGGCCACCGCGCGATCCACCTCGGCCGCGCCGCCGCGCGGCACGCGCCCGATGACCTGTCCCGTCGCCGGGTTGTAGACCGGCCCGGTGTGCTCGGGCAGGACCTCGACGGGCCGCCCGTCGATCCAGTGCGAGAGGACCGGCAAGGGCGCCTGGACGGCCGTCTCGGTGGGGCTGCTGGTGATGGTCACGGGGTGCCTCCTCGGGGGCTGGCTCTCGCGCGCGCGGATGGGCCTCTCAGGCCGGGCGCACGTCGGGATCGGGCAGGACCAGGTCGCGGATGGCGGCCTGGAGGTCGTGGTAGGACTTGATGAAGGTGCGCAGCGTCCTCGCGCTGGCCCCGAAGCCCTCGAACTCGGCGGGGCTCATGCCGTCCGGCTCGTACGCCCGCCGGAAGTCGGGGATGCGCTGATAGAGGTCGTCGACCAGGTCGCGATCGACGGGCAGGTCCATGCGCGGCTGGGGGACGATGCCGCTGGCGTTGAAGCGCACCTGCCAGGCGTGGGGGAGGGTCAGGCTCACGTCGCCGCCCACCAGTTCCGTCCAATGGAGGCGGTGGCGGTAGGCCGCGGCCAGCAGCCGCGAGCGGTAGCCCCGTTCGCGGAAGATGCCGTAGGCGCGCTTGAAGGCCGCGACACCGGCCCAGTTGGTGGCGTCGGGGTGGACGGCCAGATCGTCGCGTTCGACGAGCACCTTCAGCCAGTCGTCGAGGCGGCCGATCATGATGGTCACGATCGGCGACATCGC
>JBIOIE010000284.1:0-1622 GCA_044449605.1 Candidatus Limnocylindrales bacterium
AGGCCGACTGGGTGCCGGCCGTCGGCGGGCAGCACCGCGTCCCGCCGCCCGATGCGATCGCCCGGGACTACATCCTGCTGGTGCTGCGCCTGGATGCGTCGATCCCGGGGATCGTCGACGGCTACTTCGGACCGGCCGACCTGAAGGCCCAGGTGGATACGGGCCCGCTCCGCCCGGCAGCGGCGCTCGCGGACGACGCCCGTGCCCTGCGCGAGCGCGTCGGCGCCGAGGTCGCCCAGGCGGGCCGGGCGCGCTGGCTCGATCGCCAACTGGTCGCCCTCGAGACCCTCGCGGAACGCGAGGCAGGTGCGCCCATGGACTACGTCGAGGAGGTGACCCGCTGCTTCGACGCCGCCCCGGAGGCCCTGCCGGCCGCGACCTACCAGCGGACCCGGACCGCCCTCGACGCGCTGCTGCCGGCAGGCCCCGACCTGCGCAGCCGGATCGACGCCTGGGACCAGCACCTGACCGTGCCCGTGGAGCGCCTGCCCGCCGTCGTGGACTGGATCCTGCCCCGCCTGCGCGAGGCCTCCGCACGGCTCTTCGCCGCGCCGGCCGGCGAGAAGCTGCGTGTCTCGCTCGTCACGAAGCAGCCCTGGGGCGGCTACAACTGGTATGACGGCGGCCTCGCCTCGCGGGTCGACCTGAACACGGATCTGCCGATCCGCATCGCCGAACTCGTCACCACCCTCAGCCACGAGACCTTCCCGGGCCATCACCTGGAGCATGCCTGGAAAGAGGCTCGCCTGATCCGCCAGGAGCGCCGTCTGGAGGCCAGCCTGGTGTCCGTCGACACGCCGGAGGCCTACGTCTCCGAGGGGCTGGCCGAGTTGGGGCGCTTGTTCGTGCTTCCGCGCCCGGCGCATCTCGAGTTGCTGGCGGGGGCGATGAGCGTGGCCGGGATCGCCGCCGATGGGGCGGACGCCGAACGCGTCCTGGACGTGGCCGAAGCGCGCCGCAGCCTGAAGGGGTCGAGCGGGGACGCCGCCCTGATGCTGCACCGGGACGGGCTGGCGGTCGAGGCGGTCCAGGCCTTCCTGGTCGAGGAGGCGCTCGACGCCCCGGAGCGGGCGGCGAAGCGGATCGAGTTCGTCACCCATCCCCTCTGGCGGACCTACGTCTTCTCGTATGCCGGCGGGGAGCGGCTCCTCTCGGCCTGGTGTGCCCTCGAAGGCGAGGCGGCAGCGCCAAGGCGCTTCTTCCGGCTGTTGACCGAGCAGCTCACGCCGTCGGCGATGGCCGCCGAGGTGGTGGCCGCAGGGCGGGCCTAGTGGCCGTCGACCGGCCTAGCGGGCGCCCAGCCAGCCGAACAGCGCGAGGGCCGCGATCTCGAACGGGCCGGCGGGCAGGAACTGGGGCGCGGCGAAGTCGAGGAACGGCGTCTGGGCGAGGCGTTCCGGGAAGGACAGCGTCGAGCCCTGCAGGATGGCCCGGCTGACGAGGTACGTCACGAAGATGGCCACCGGCCAGGTGGCCAGCGTGACCCCCACCGCGAGCGTCACGGTGGCCACCTGGCCGGTGGCCATCTTCGTGACGTACCTCGTCAGCCGGGCCATCCTGCAGGGCTCGACGCTGTCCTTCCCGGAACGCCTCGCCCAGACGCCGTTCCTCGACTTCGCCGC
>JBIOIE010000285.1:0-1607 GCA_044449605.1 Candidatus Limnocylindrales bacterium
CCAAGGCGTGCATCGGGGTAGCTGCCCCGGAGTCGAAGCCGGGTCGCCAGCGGCGACGCGCCAGTCGAGGGCGGCAGCTCCTCGCCCAGCCTGAGGGCCTGCTGGGCTGCCGAGAACAAGAGGACGGCGCCGAGCAGGACGTACAGGAAGCTCGATGCCACGACCGCGGTCAGGAGTGCCCCGCACACGGCCCCACTCGTGGTCGCGAGCTCGAGGAACATCCCGACCCGCATGTCCGTGATGCGGTCGCGAACATAGGCGGCCGCAGCCCCGGAGCTGGTCGCGATGACGCTGACGATGCTGGCCCCGATTGCCAGCCGGATGTCGACGCCGAAGATGAGCGTGAGAGCAGGGATGACGATGATCCCGCCGCCAACTCCCGCCAGCGAACCGATCGTGCCCGCCAGGGCGCTGATCACGAAGATGGCGACGTCGGAGTCCGTGGTCATCGCGGGCGGCCCGGGCGAGGGGCACGAGGCGTCACCGGCGGAGGATGACACAGCCCGCGACGCCCGACCATGCGGGGCGTGCCCGAGCCTGGAACCGCTGCATCGAGCCCGCCGCGGCCGGCCAGTCGGGCCGGGCCATCTGGCGAGATCGCTGAAACCATGGCCCGCTGTTACGCCTCAGACGAGGTATCCGGGGCGCGTCGCCGGTCCCGTCCGCCCGCGGGGCAGCGTCCGATTGTCTGGGGTCTCCGGAGGAGGATCTGGTGCGGCATATCCGGCTGCTCACGCTCGCGGGTACCCTCGGCGCGCTGCTCATGTGGGCGGCCCCGGTATCGGCGTTTCCGCTCGAAGGCTGCACGCTGACGCTGAGCGCCTTCGATGCCGGTGGAACCCCCCTTGGCACCGTCGCCGGCGGGATGCAGGACGGGACGGTCGACCATCCCCTCGTCATCGACGGCACGGGCCGGCTCCTGTGGGCTGGAACCGCCGTCGGGCCGGTCGTCAATCCGCGCTGGCAGGTCGCCCTGTTCGGCATGCCGACGTTGATCGGCGGCCAGGCCCCGAGTGCTGCCCAGGGAGTCCTTGCCGGCTCCGTGGGTGCTTCGGCCCTGCCGTTCCCCGTCGTCGGCGAGTTCCACGTGAGCATGGTCCTCGTCGGCGACGCAGGGACTGCCTGCCGAGGCGGCGGCTGGGTGCGGCTGACAGGCGATCCACTCGGGACCGTGCCGTTCATCGCGGCGGCGGGAGTGGCGATCATCGCGTTCCTGCTCCTCCTGTCGGCAGCGGGCGGAGGGCTGCTCGAAGGTCTCGTCGGCGGGTTCCTCATGGGCCTGGCGGTGGCAGTGCTGGCCGCGGTCTTCGCGGTCATGCCGTTCGACGTCCTGACACCCTGGGTGTCAGTCGGCGCCTGGACGGCTGCCGGCCTGCTGCTCGGCATCGCGCGGATGGGCCACGGCCGGTCTCGCGTGTCCGCAGCGAGCACGTCGACAGCGCCGAGCACGACGACCGCGCCCGGCGTTTCGATTGGGCCAAGCCCGGCGCTGGCGGCGCCCGATGGCGCAGCGGTCGCCCCCGGCACGGGACGTCCGAAGCGCATGCCGGGCCTGCCTCGCACCGCGGTCGCGGTCATGGCCGCCGCCGGCGACGACCCGGACAGGA
>JBIOIE010000286.1:0-1579 GCA_044449605.1 Candidatus Limnocylindrales bacterium
GCCTGGCGCCTGACCGAGGCCGGCCGGGATCCTGCCTCGACGCGAGCGGAGCGCAGCCGGACCCTGGCCCGGGCCCTCGCCCGCATCGGGGGTGCCGGCACGACGCCACCGGCCTGGGTCACCGACGAAGAGCGGCGCGTGCCCATCGCCAGCATCAGCGGCACGAACGGCAAGACCACGACGACCCGAATGATCGGGGCGATCATGGCTGCGGCCGGCCGCCGGGTGGGCATGACGACCTCGGACGGGGTGCTCGTCGAGGGGCGCCTCGTCGAGCCCGGCGACTGGACCGGGCCGGGCGGGGCGCGCCTCGTGCTCGAACGCAGCGATGTCGACGTGGCCGTCTTGGAGACGGCCCGGGGCGGGATCCTGCTCAAGGGCGTCGGCTACCAGTCGAACGACGTCGCGGTCCTGACGAATATCAGCGCCGACCACCTCGACCTCCAGGGCATCCACACGCTCGACGAGCTGGCCGAGGTCAAGGCGGTCATCGCCAGGATCACCCGGCCCGACGGCGCGGTCGTGCTCAATGCCGACGACGCGCTGGTCGCCGCCGTCGCGCGGCGGGTCCGGGCGCCGGTCGTGTACTTCTCGCTCGCTGGGCCGAGCGCGCCTCGCGTGGGGCGGCACCTGGGCCGCGGCGGGCGCGCCTTCGTGCTCACCGACGGCTCGCTCGTCGAGTGCGAAGGTGAGGCGCGACGGCCGCTCGTGGACGTCGCCGAGATCCCGGCCACGCTGCACGGCCTGGCCGCCCACAACGTCGCCAACGCGTTGGCCGCAGCGGCCGGGGCGCGAGCTCTGGGAGCCACGGCAGAGCAGGTGGCCGACGGGTTGCGCGGCTTCCGGCCGACGATCGACGACGCTCCGGGCCGGCTCAACCTATACCGCCTCGGGAACCGCATCGTCATCGTCGACTTCGCCCACAACGAAGCGGGCGTGGCCGTCCTGCTCGACGTCGCCAGCGCCATCGCTGGCGGTGCCGCCGGCCGGACACGCCCGCTGACCCTGATCATGGGCACCGCCGGCGACCGGCCCGATGATGCCCTGCGTAGGATCGCCCGCCTCGCCGGGCAGCGGGCCGACCACGTGGTCATCAAGGAGACGCTCGCCTATCTGCGCGGTCGCAGTCGCGAGTCCGTCGTGGGCGAGTTCCGGGCCGGCCTTGCCGAGGCGGGCCTCCAGGCCGCGGACGTGCCCGTATACGACGACGAGGTGGCGGCCCTGTCCGCCGTGCTCGCCCGAGGCAACGGCCACGGCGCGAACGAACCGGCGGTCATCGCCATCATGTGCCATGAGGACCGCGAGGGGGTCCGGGCGCTGCTGCTCGGGCTCGGTGGCAGGCCCATCGATCCCCTGACCGAGCTGCCCGAGCTGGTGCCGCGCATCCAGCGCCGGGCCTACCGGCCAGGCTGAAGGTCGGACGCGCAGCGCGCCCTCGAAACGCGCATCATGCGCACCGTCCGCTGCGTCCGCTGGCGGCCCAGGAGGGATCGATGGAAACCATCGTCGGCATCGCGCTCGTGGTCATCTCCGCGCTCGTGATCCTGTGGGTCGTGCGCACCGTTTCGGCGAACCTGCC
>JBIOIE010000287.1:0-1578 GCA_044449605.1 Candidatus Limnocylindrales bacterium
CCGGGTCCAGCGCGACGCCCCCGACCTCGGCGCTGAACGACCAGACGTCGATGCCGAGCTCGGCGAGGAACGCCCGGGCGACAGCTCCGGCGGCCACGCGGGCCGCGGTCTCGCGGGCGGAGGCACGCTCGAGCACGTCGCGCACGTCGGTGAAGCCGTACTTCAGCGCACCCGCCAGGTCGGCATGGCCAGGTCGCACCCTCGTGACCGGCAGCGCGCGGGCTGTACCGGCCTCGCCGAGCGCCAGCAGCTCCGCCGTCTCGTCGGCGGTGAGTGGCTCGACCTGCATGACCCGGGTCCAGTTCTCCCAGTCGCGATTGCGGACCAGGAGGAGGATGGGCGAACCCAGGGTCCGGCCGTGCCGAACGCCCCCGAGGATCTCGGCGCGGTCCTGCTCGATGGCCTGGCGAGCACCACGACCGTAGCCCCGCTGACGGCGGGCCAGGTCGATCGCGATGGAGTCAGCGGTCAGGGGCACGCCTGCCGGGACGCCCTCGATCGTGGCCGCGAGCGCCGGCCCGTGCGACTCCCCGGCGGTCAGGAAGCGGAGCGCGCCCACGCTAGCTCGTCGGGCCGCCGGAGGTGGCGCCGGCGGGGGTCCCGGTCGCGGCGCCGGCCGCGATCCCCGAGGTGGCGTCGGGCACGGGACCCGTGGCGGCGTCGGCAGCGGCCGGGTCGGGCTGCGCGGTGCCGACCGACTCGCCCTCCGTCGAGACCAGCCCGCCTGCCCTGGCCTCGGCCAGCTTCTGCTGCATGATCTCGAGGGGGGCCTGCTGGCCGGTCCACAGCGCGAACGCAGCGGCGCCCTGGTGCAGGAGCATGAGCTCGCCGTCGGCGACGGTGCAGCCCGCCGCCTGGGCCTCGCGGAGCAGTCTCGTGGTCCGGTAGATCAGGTCAAGGACGAGGAGGTCGGGCGGGATCAGCTCGCCCGGCACGGGCGTCTCGTCACCGGTCAGCCCGATCGACGTTGCGTTGACCAGCACGCGCGTCCTCGACAGCTCGGCCTCGATGACCGACTCGTGCCAGGGCATGGCGCGCAGCTCCATGTGGGCGGCGCTCCTGCCGAAATGGCGAACGAGCCCCTCCGCTCGGTGGAGGTGCCGATTGAAGACGACGATGCGCTGGAATCCCTCCGCGATCAGCCCGTAGACGACCGCCCGCGCGCCGCCGCCGGCACCCAGGACGACCGCCTGGCGGGGCATCTTCTGACGTCCGACGAGCCGGTCGAGCGCGACCTTGAAACCCGGCACGTCCGTGTTGTGGCCGGTCAGGCGCCGGCTCTCCCGGGTGATGGTGTTGACCGCGCCCGTGACGTGCGCCTCGTCCGTCAGCCGGTCGACCAGCGGCACGACGCGCTCCTTGTGCGGGATCGTGACGTTCGCCCCGATGAACTCATCGGCGCGCAGCTCCGCGATCGCGTCCGCCAGTCCGAGCGGCGGGCGATCCCAGAGCTCGTACGTCGCGTCGATGCCCAGCGCGTCGAACGCGGCCTGCTGCATCGAGCCCGACAGCGAATGGGCGACCGGGTGGCCGATGAGGACCACGCGCTTCGTCATGCTCGTATCCCTTCGAGTGTCG
>JBIOIE010000288.1:0-1576 GCA_044449605.1 Candidatus Limnocylindrales bacterium
ATCGGACAGGCCCCGAAGGAGCCGTGGTTGAGGAAGACGACGTCGGGGTCGAGGGTCCAGTGGCGGGCGAATGGCGACGAGCGGGCCATGGACGAACTGTGCCACCATCTCGGCCCATGTGCGGCAGGTTCACCCAGCAGCGCCCGGCCCCGGAGCTGGCCGCGCTCTTCAAGGCCGAGCCGCTCGTCGAGGACACCGGCCCGCGCTTCAACGTCGCGCCATCGCAGGGCGTCATCGCCGTCGTCCGGCCGCCCCAGGACGACCGCCTGCTGACGACGTTCCGCTGGGGCCTCATCCCGTCCTGGGCGAGCGACACGAAGATCGGCTATCGGCTCATCAACGCCCGCGCCGAGTCGATCTTCACGAGCCCGGCCTTCCGGACCAGCATCCGCCACAAGCGCTGTCTCATCCCGGTCGATGCCTTCTACGAGTGGCAGCGCCGCGAGGGAGCGCCGAAGCAGCCCTACGCCGTCCACCGCCGGGACGGCGAGCCGATGGCCCTTGCCGGCATCTGGGCGACCTGGCTCGACCCGGTCAGCGAGGAGTGGCTGCGCAGCTGTTCCATCGTGACCACCCGGCCGAACGAGCTGATGGCCCAGATCCACGACCGGATGCCGGTCATCCTCGCCCCGAAGGACTGGGACCTGTGGCTCGACCCGGCCGTCGACGATGTGGCCGAGCTGCGCGGGCTGCTCGTGCCCCCGCCGGCGAACGGCCTCGAGGCGTACCCGGTCTCGACCCTCGTCAACGGCCCGCGCAACGAGGGCGCCGAGCTGCTGGCGCCTGTCCCTGGCGAGGTCCTGCGGGCATGAGCCGGGACGTGGGCGTGCCCGACGGCAGGCCCTTCAAGGCCCCGGCCCCCAGCCTGTGGCGCCATCCGGACTTCCTCAAGCTCTGGACGGCGGACACGGTCAGCCAGCTCGGCAGCCAGGTCTCGCAGCTGGCCATCCCCTTCGTGGCCATCGTCGTGCTCCAGGCCTCGGCCCTCCAGATCGGCGTCCTCCAGGCCGTCGACACGCTGCCCTTCCTGCTCATCGGCCTCCCGGCCGGGGTGTGGGTGGACCGGATGCGGCGGCGCCCGGTGCTCATCGTGGGCGACCTCGGCCGGGCCATCGTGCTGGCCTGGGTTCCCATCGCCCACGTCCTCGGGATCCTCGCCATCTGGCAGCTCTACGTCGTGGGCTTCCTGATGGGCATCCTGACCGTCTTCTTCGACGTCGCCTACCAGTCCTACCTGCCGGCCCTGGTCGAGCGCGATCAGCTCATCGACGGCAACGCCAAGCTCCAGATCAGCGCCTCCGGCGCGCAGGTCGCCGGGCCGCCCATCGCCGGCGTCGTCATCGGGGCCCTGACGGCGCCGATCGCCGTCCTGCTCGACGCGCTCAGCTTCCTGGGCTCGGCCATCTTCATCTTCTCGATCCGCCGGCACGAGCCGGCACCCGAGGCGCGGCTGGACGCGACCGGGAAGCGGACCTCCATGCTCAGCGACATGCGCGAGGGCCTGCGCTACGTGCTCGGGCACCGCCTGCTCCGCAACATCGCCGCCTGCACCGGCATCAGCAACCTCTTCGGGACG
>JBIOIE010000289.1:0-1574 GCA_044449605.1 Candidatus Limnocylindrales bacterium
CGAAGGTCGCCAGGTCGTCGGGCACGATGACGTCCATCGCCAGCGACCCGCCCACGTAGGGCAGCTCGACGGCCTGCCAGCCGGCGCCCTCCGCGTAAGGCAGCTCGCCGCCGCCGTGCATCATCGGCACCTGGACGGTCGTGCCGTCGGCGCGGGTGAAGGCGTCCGGCTTGGTGAGGCTGGGATCGAACGGGGTCACCCACGGCGCCTTGAGGTAGATGGCGTTGACGAGCGCCAGGCGGGTGAGGTCGTCGACCGTGCCCGGCGCGAGCAGCTCGGGGATGCGCCGCTCGGTGTGCACGGCGACCCAGGCGTTGATGAGCTTGCGAGCGGCATCGGGATCGCGGGCGTAGTCGACGAGGCGGAGGCCGGCCCCGAAGCTCGCCGCCAGGGCGTCCAGGTAAGCCGGCTGGATGGCCATGTCGCGCTGGGCGAAGGTGGCGTTGGCGATGCGCAGGATGACGTCCTGGCTCTTGCCGCTCTCGTCGGGGAAGGTCCCCGAGCGGGCCGCGAGCGCCTGGTCGAGGGCGTTGAGGCCGGCGGCCGCGGTGGCGGCCGCATCGCCTGCCGTGGTCGGGACGAGCGCATGGAGCACGGTGTCCATCTGCGCCGCCGTCTCGCCGCGGGCCCCGAGCCTCGCCATCGTCAAGGCGAGGGCGATGCTGGCCGGCGAGAAGACGAGGTTGCCGCCGGTCTTGCCCAGCTGCTGGTAGAGGTCGAGCCCGAAGGCGTCGATGGCGGCAGCGGCGGCGTTCGCGTCGCCCGAAGACGCCGGGGCCCGGGCCACGTCGGCCATGGCGAGGCCGATGCCGGCCGGGTCGTTGGTGGCGGCGGGACCAGCCGAGCAGGCCGTCGAGACGGCCACGACGAGACAGAGCAGGGCGGCGAGGTTCCTGTGCATGACCCCACGACGCGCGAATGGGCCGTCCGGTTGCCTGGACGCGAGGCTCACCCGGAACGCGCTCGAGCGCGCCGGCGCCGGCCGGCGACGCCGGCCACGGGCAGCGCCGGCTGCGGCGCAGGGGGCACCTCCGGCAAGCGCGTCTGCTCCTTGAGCCCCCGCCCGACGATGGCCCGCAGCTCGCGCTCGAGCGCGGGGTCGGTCTCGACGGGGCGGTAGGCCGCCAGCCGCCGGTCCACCTCCGCACAGGCACGCTGGTAGGCGTCGCTGGCCCCCTGCTTGGTCCAGTTCTCGCGGTTGTCGCGATCGATCACAGCCCCCGGCAGGTACAGCTCGGACGGCCAGTGGCGGAGGGTGTGCTCGGCGGTGATGAGGTGCTGGTCGGCCAGCAGCTGGCGCACAAGATCGCCCACCGGGAGGTCGTCGAGCCGGCGGACCTCGCGCACGAAACGGAGCGCCTGGCCGCACATCTCGTCGTCGAAGACGAGCTTGGCCAGGCTGAAGACGAGCAGGAAGTCGAGCATCCCGGGGCCGGAGACGGAGTTGACTCCGGCGAGCGCCGCGAGGAGGGCGCCGCCGAACGTCTCGGCGCCGGCCTGGGCGTCGAGGATCTTGGCGTCCGAGAGGCCCATGTAGGCCTGGGTGGGCAGGCCGAGGGCCTTGGCCACGGCCA
>JBIOIE010000290.1:0-1545 GCA_044449605.1 Candidatus Limnocylindrales bacterium
ATGCTCGACGGGAAGTGGCGCAAGGGCAGCCACCAGGAGTCGCCCAGGGCCGTTCCCCTCTCAGCCATCTAGGCGGCCGTCCAGGCGTCCCGCTCCCACCCACCAGCGAACGTTGCGCGCGGCGAGGGCCGCGCGGCGAAGACAAGGAGGCTCCAGGTGGCCAAGCGTTACACGCCTGCCGAGATGCACCAGCGCCTGCGCAAGACGCTGGCCGACGGCCGGCCGATCATCGTCGGCGGGGCCGGCGACGGCTTCACCGCCAAGCTCGAGGAAAAGGGCGGCATCGACATCATCGGCGTCTACAACTCGGGCAAGTTCCGCCACTACGGCGGCGGTTCGCTGCTGGGCCTGATGCCGGTCGGCCGCAACCAGGACATGGTCGCGGAGTATGCCGGTGAGGTCTGCGCGCAGGTCAAGGAGACGCCGGTCATCGCCGGCTTCTGCGCCCAGGACCCCCGCACGGTGTGGGACCAGTGGTTCGCCGAGATGGCCTCCTACGGCATCACCGGCTTCATGAGCTTCCCGACGGTCGGCCTCATCGACGCCGACTCGCACTACCGCAAGAACCTTGAGGAGTCGGGCCTCGGCTTCGACAAGGAAGCCGCCGTCCTACGCCTGTGCCATGACCTCGGCTACTTCACGATCGGCTACTGCTTCACGCCCAAGGAGGCGCGGATGGTGGCCGAGGCGCAGGTCGACATCGTCGCCTGCCACGCCGGCCTCACCTCCGGCGGACTCATCGGCGCCGAGTCGGTGATGAGCCTCGATGACGCGGTCAAGACGACGACCGCGCTCATCGATGCGGCCAAGGAAGTCCGCCCCAAGATGGACTTCCTGCCCATCACCCACGGCGGGCCCATGGAGGACCCGAAGTCGACGGCCTACGTCCTCGAGCGGACGGAGGCGGTCGGCTACCTCGGTGCCTCGAGCATCGAGCGGACGCCGGTCGAGCCCGCGCTCATCGGCATCTGCAAGGAGTTCAAGGCCATGCCGGTCAAGGTCCCCAGCTGGGTATCGACCCGCTGACCAGAGCGACATCCCGGGGAGGCGGCGGCCGGCGACGACCGCCGCCTCCCTGCCATCTCTTCGCAGCTGGAGGTCGTGCCGTGACCAGGTACACGCGGCCCGAGGTCCAGGCCCGCCTCCGGGCCGAGCTGGACGCGGGCCGCCCGATCCTGATGTTCGGCGCCGGGACCGGGCTGACCGCCCGCTGCGCCGAGCTGGGCGGCGCCGACCTCATCGGCATCTACTCGACGGCCTTCGCGCGCATGTCGGGCCAGCCCTCGTTGCTCGGGTGGCTGCCCTACGCCGACGTCAACGAGGAGGTCCTGCGTCGCACGCGGGACATCCTGCCCGCCGTCCGCTCGACCCCCTCCATCGCCGGCGTCGGCGCCCACGATCCGGGCCGCCAGCACGGCCTGCTCGTCGATGACCTGGCCCGCCTGGGCTACTCGGGCATCACCAACGAACCGTTCTGCGGCCTTTACGGCCCCGAGTTCGGGGCCCAGCTGGAGGCCGCCGGGCTCGGCTTCTCGCGCGAGGTCG
>JBIOIE010000291.1:0-1536 GCA_044449605.1 Candidatus Limnocylindrales bacterium
AGAGCAGGCCGATCAGCCAGAACGCGATGGCCGCCGCCGTCTCGGCGCTGCCGCCCTGGCTGATGGCGCCCACGAGCGGCGTGGTGCGGCGCACGCCGAGGTCCAGGCGGAAGAGGGCCAGGAGCACCGCCAGGGTCCGGAAGGCGAGCACCAGGAGAGCGCTCGAGTCCCCCGTCACGAGGGGCAGCGGCAGGAGGGCGAGGCCGAGGCCGACGACCGTCATCCGGCCGTCGGTCGCCCGCAGCAGGAGGGCGATCCCGAAGAGGGTCAGCAGCGCTCCCAGCAGAGGGATCGGCGCCATCGCCCCGCTCGACGGTCAGACGGGGCGCAGGGCAGGCCGCAGCCAGGCGGCGCGGTGCAGTTCGGCGGGAACGACGCCGGAGCCACGTTCGGCCGGCCGGCCCACCGAGACCCCAGGGTAGGTCGGCGTCTGGAGGATCCTGAAGGTGCCGATCGGCCAGTAGCGGATGATCGCTCGGCCGATGATGTCGGCGCGGGGGATGAAGCCGAAGGAGCGCGAGTCGGTCGAGTCGCTGCGGTGGTCGCCCAAGGCGTAGAAGCTGTCGGGCGGCACGACGACGCTCTCGCCGGACGCGGCGGCCTCCGTCGGGCCCTCGAAGACGTAGGGCTCGTCGAGCTGGACGCCGTTGACGAAGACCGCCCCGTCGTGGATGTCGATGCGGTCGCCGGGCAGGCCGATGACGCGCTTGATGAAGGGCACGTCGCGCGCGCCCTCGGGCGGCCAGAAGACGATGATGTCGCCCCGGCCGTAGTCCGCCCAATGCGGCGAGAGCTTGTCGATGAGCACGTACTGCCCGGGCTCCAGTGTCTGCTCCATGCTCTGCTGCTCGATGCGGTAGGGCTGGGCCACGAAGTTCTGGATGACCAGGAAGATGATGAGGGTCAGGACGAGGGTCTCGACCACCTCGAACAGGCAGCCGAGCGGACGTTTTCTCACAGGACCCGGAGTATAGAGGCGCCACCCTGATGTCCGGTCCGGGACGGTCGCGCTGCGCTCCGGGCCGGAGACCCCCGGAACGTTGCTGCATACTTCAGCCGTCGACCGGCCGGCGCGTCGTTTGCTACACTGCCGCCCGTTCGCGGGCCCCGGCTGCGGGGCTCGTTCCATGTCCGCCCGACGACTTCGAGGGAGGCCCGTCCGCCGTGCAGATCGCGTCCGCGATCCAATGGATCATCCCGTTGGCGGGCATCGTCGCGGTGCTCTTCGCCGCCTACCTGGCCCGCGACGTCATCTCCCGCGACCAGGGCACCCCGGCGATGCAGGATGTGGCCGGCACGATCTACGAAGGTGCGGTCGCCTTCATCCGCCGCCAGTATCGGACCATCGCTCTCCTGGCCCTCGGCGGCGCGGCCGTCATCGCCATCGTCATCGGCCTGGTCGAGGGCAAGAACGTCGCCGACACGGACATCTTCGGGGCCGAGTTGGGCATCCGCACCGGCGTGGCCTTCCTCGTCGGCGCGGCCTGCTCGATGGCCTCGGGCATCATCGGCATGTTCATCAGCGTCAAGGCCAAC
>JBIOIE010000292.1:0-1519 GCA_044449605.1 Candidatus Limnocylindrales bacterium
ACCTGAAGCAGCCCGCCGGAGCGGATGTCCTGCGCCGGCTGATCGCCCGGTCGGACATCCTGGTCGAGAACTTCCGGGTGGGCGGGTTCGCCCGGCTCGGGTTCGGCGATGACGAGCTGGAGCGCCTGAATCCGGGCCTCGTCCACCTCGCCATCTCGGGCTACGGGCCCGATGGACCCGATGCGGACAAGCCCGGCTACGACTTCGTCCTGCAGGCGACGGCCGGGCTCATGTCGATCACCGGCGCCCCGGACGCCGAGGGCGGCGAGCCGACCAAGGTGGGCGTCGCGATCAGCGACGTGACGACCGGGATCCTGGGGGCCGTCGCAGTCCTGGGCGCGCTGGCCGGGCGCGAGCGCACCGGATCCGGGATCCACGGCCACGGCCAGCGGATCGACATCTCGATCCTGGAGTCGACCCTCGCGATCCTCGTGAACCAGGCCCAGAACGCGTTCGTCACGGGCCGGTCGCCGGGGCGGCGGGGCAATGCCCACCCCAACATCGTGCCGTACGAGACGTTCGCCACCCGGGACGGCGTGATCGCGATTGCCGTTGGCAGCGAGCGGCAGTGGCCGCGCTTCTGCGAGGCGCTCGGGCTGGCGAGCCTGGCGCTGGATCCACGGTTCGCAAGCAACGGCGAGCGCGTCCGGAACCGGGAGGCGCTGCGCCCCCTCCTCGCCACCCGGCTGGCCATGGAGGCAACGGCGACATGGCTGGAGCGCCTCGACGCCGCCGAGATCCCGTGCGGGGCGATCAACGACATCCTGGGTGCGTTTGCCCAGCCCCAGGCGCAGGCGCGCGCGATGGACGTCACCGTCGACCATCCAGTCCTGGGACCGGTGCGCCAGGCCGGCGTGCCATTCAAGCTCTCGGCAAGCCCGGCCAGCATCCGCAGTGCGCCGCCCCAGCTCGGGGAGCACACCGACGAGATCCTGGCCGAACTGGGCTACGCGGCGGGCGAGATCGGTACCCTCCGTGCGACCGGCGTCGCCTGACGGCGACCCTGTCCCGGGCTCGATCCTGGGTCCTGTCCGGCTGCAGCGACCCCGCCTGCTGACCGACGCTGATAGACTCGGGCCGTCCTCGACAGTCCCGTGCGGAGGTAACCGATGGCCGACGACCGCGAGCGCTGGGCGCTGATCCTCGGCGCCTCGAGCGGCATGGGCGAGGCGACGGCGATCGGGCTCGCGAAGGCCGGCTATCGGATCGTCGGGGTCCATCTCGACTTTCGGGCCGCGCTGGCCCACGTCGCGGATGTCAAGGCCGCCATCGGCGCGGCGGGCTCCGAGGCGCTCTTCATCAACATGAACGCCGCCGACGACGAGAAGCGCGCCGAAGCGCTCCAGGCCATCGGGGAGCGCTTCGAGCGGAGTCGGGCCAGCAGCCGCCACCCGTACCTGCGCGTGGTGATGCATTCGCTCGCGTTCGGCAGCCTGCTGCCGCTCATCGCCGATGACCCGAAGGCGGCCATCTCGCGCAAGCAGATGGAGATGACCCAGGACGTCATGGCCAACAGCCT
>JBIOIE010000293.1:0-1515 GCA_044449605.1 Candidatus Limnocylindrales bacterium
CCTGAGCGCCTCGTCGGAGAGGCGCATGTTGACGAAGCCGGGCGCGACGGCCTCGGCCGAGGCCAGCGGGGTCAGGCCCGGAGCCGTCGATGCCTCGCGACCGAGTTCCTCGGCCAGGATCCGGGCGATCTCGAGCGGAGCACGTCGATGCGGCCGGGCAAGCTTCATGGCCAGGTTCGTCGAGAGGTCGCCGTGCTCGGGCTTCGACGGTCGCTCGATATCGATCACAGGAGCGTCAACGTCGGGTGCCAGGCCCGGCAGCGCGCCGGCTGCCACCGCCCGCTCCCACGCCCGCCCGACCGCCTGGCGCGCCTGGGTCCGGATGGGGAGGGATCCGTCTCGGTCGGCCGCCGTCGTCATGGCCGCCATGGTAGCGGCTGCGCCCGGCTGATCAGGGGACCTGGCGGAAGGGGAAGTAGGCAATAGCAGGAATCGTCGAAGATGAGGGATCCCTGTGGCAGCCACAGCGAGCCCGAAGTCGATTGCGACTGGGTGGCGGCCGATTCCGGCGTCGACCCCTTGGCGAACACCAGGAGAGGTGTGCAGACCGATGATCCTCCCCAAGATCCGGGATCCTCGGTTCATCACCGTGCGTCGCGGCGGCAGCCTCCAGGACGACGATCATCGCCTGCTCGCGATATGGGCGGCTGACTGCGCCCAGCACGTGCTCCACCAGTTCGAACAGGCACGGCCAGGCGACCATCGTCCACGCCGGGCGATCGAGCTCGGGCGGGCCTGGGCGCGCGGCGAGATCACGTGGTGGGAGGCCCGCGCGGCGGGCGGCCACGCCAACGCCGCGGCCAGGGACCTGAGTGGGGCAGCGCGGCATGCCGCGTACGCTGCTGGCCAGGCCGCGGCGGTGGGCCATGTGGCGGCCCATGAGCTCGGTGCCGCGGCCTACGCGATCCGGGCGGCGCGGGCGGCTGCGCCTGAAGTCGACCGAGAGGCAGCTGGCCGCCTGGAGTGCCAGTGGCAGCGTGCTCAGCTCCCGCATGAGATTCGGGATCTCGTGCTCGACGACCAGCGGTTGCGCAACGAGCTGTGCTGGTTCGTGTTCGAGTGCTGACCCGGTACCTTGGCGGCGGGTAGCAGCCTGGCTCAGAGGTCCAGCGAATCCCCCGGCCAGACGAAGCGGATCGGGCCGGAGAAACGCCGGCTGACCGAGGCGACGGCCTCGGCCGGGTTGTGGCCCATCTGGAGGTGGGTCAGGAGGACCTTGCCCGGCCGCGTCGCCTCGACGAGCGCGCCGATCGCCGGTCCGTCAAGGTGCTGGGCGCCCGGGGGCACGGGCCCTTCGCCGAACGCGATCTCGATGAGCAACGTGTCTCCGGGCCGGATGAGCGCCCTGAGATCGTCCGCCCGCCCGCAGTCGCCCGAGTAGACGAGGCCCGGTCCGACCCGTCCCGGCACGCGGAGCCGGAAGGCGTAGCTGTCCGCATCGTGGGTGACGCGTGCCGACTCCAGCTCGAACGACGCGATCATCCGGAGGCCTTCGGCCAGCTCGACCACGTCGAG
>JBIOIE010000294.1:0-1504 GCA_044449605.1 Candidatus Limnocylindrales bacterium
CCGCGGTTGGTGGCTGGGGCGGGATCCGCGTGGCGGCGCGAGCCGCGGGTTTCGTGGCCGGCGGCGCTGGCGCGGCAACAGCGCCGCGGGCGGCCGCCGGCTGGACGGCGGCCGCGGTCGCCTGGTCAGGGGCCGGCGCCGCCTGATCGGGCGCCGTCGAGGGTGTCTCGGCCGCCACGGGTGCCCGGGCAGCGACCGGCGACGGGGCAGAAACGGGTGCCGGGACCGCCGCGGTGGCGCCTCGGCCGCGTCGAGGGGCGGAGACCGGCTCGGGGGGCGCGGCCGGGCGCGCCGTCCCGACATCGACAGCCGGCCCAGGGGCGGGCTCGAGCAGCGCGAGCTCGAGCTGGAACCTCAGGCCTCCGGGACCGGCACGAGACGGATCAATGGTGGCCAGCTGGCGGCCGACGGCGGCCAGGCGCCGGGCGCCGACGCCGACCAGGTCGTTCGTCGCGTTGCCCCGGTCCCGCCCGGCCAGCACCTCGAAGAGCGCACCCCGGATCGCCTCGGTCGCCTGGTCGACGAACGATCGAAGGTCGCGCCCGCGTTCCTCCAGGCCGTCGAGCACTTCCATCCCGGCCAGGGCGTCATCCCGGACGAGGGCGAGTACGAATGCCTCGATCGCCTCGGCTTCGGCCAGCCCCAGCAGGTCCCGGACCTGGTCCGCCGTCAGGCGGTCGGTACTCGAGGAAAGCAGCTGGTCGAGCATCGATTCGGCGTCACGCATCCCGCCGGCGGCCAGGCCTGCGATGAGGCCGATCGCCTCGTCGTCGGCCGCCCGACCCTCGGCCTCGAGAATCCGGCGCAGCTTGCCTTCGATCTGGGGGACGGTGAGCCGGCGGAAGTCGTACCGCTGGACGCGCGAGAGCACGGCCGGTCGAATCTGGCTCGCGTCCGTGGTACAGAAGATGAAGGCGACGTGCGGCGGTGGCTCCTCGAGCGTGCGCAGGAGCACGTCCCAGCCCTGGCTGATGCGCTGCACCTCGTCGACGATGTAGACCTTGCGCCTGAGGTCGGATGGCGCGGTCATCGTCCGGGCCAGCAGCTCGCGCATGTCGTCCACGCGATTGTTCGAGGCGGCATCCATCTCGATGACGTCGAGCGCCCTGCCTTCCCGGATGGACACGCACGCCGGGCATCGATCGCATGGCTCGCCGTCGACCAGGTTCGTGCAGTTCAGCGCCTTGGCCACGATCCGTGCGACCGACGTCTTGCCGGTGCCGCGCGGGCCGACGAGGAGCAGCGCGTGCGCGACCTGGCCGGTCCGGACGGAGTTCCTGAGGGACTCGATGATCGCGACCTGGCCGACGATCTGGCCGAACGTCTGGGCGCGCCAGCGGCGGTAGAGAGCTTGATGGGGAGCGGTCGAACTCACAGCGCTCCTGGGGTCAGACCTTGTGCTGCGGGCGGACAGATCATCACCGAGGGACCCCGACGGCCTCTCGAGGGCGGGCATTCGCCGTGCACCCTCCGTCGATCTGGGCGACCCCGCGCCCTCCAGGGA
>JBIOIE010000295.1:0-1503 GCA_044449605.1 Candidatus Limnocylindrales bacterium
AGCAACATGCGCGTGGTCACGAACGAGGTCGGCGGCAGCTTCGGGATGAGGAGCGGCATGTACCCCGAGATGGCCATGCTCCTGTGGGCGGCCAGGCGTCTCGGCCGGCCGGTGAAGTGGACATCGGACCGGCGGGAGGGTTTCGTCACCGACGAGCACGGCCGCGACAACGTTTCCACCGCCGAGCTGGCTCTCGACAAGAGCGGGAAGTTCCTGGCTCTCCGCGTGGCCATCACGCTGAACATCGGCGCCTACCTCACGCCGCGCAGCGCCGGCCCGGGCACCAACAACGTGGGCGGCGTGGCCGGTGTGTACACCACGCCGGCGATCCACGTGCAGACCACGGGCGTCTTCACGAACATGACGCCCACAGGCCCCTACCGGGGGGCAGGACGGCCCGAGGCGACCTACGCCATCGAGCGCGTCATCGACCTGGCCGCGCGCGAGCTCGGGATCGACCCCATCGAGCTGCGCCGGCGGAACCTCATCCCCTCGTCCGCCATGCCGTTCAAGACGGGGCTGGTCTTCACCTACGACTGCGGAGACTTCGGCCGGATTCTGGACATGGCCCTCGAGCAAGCCGACTACAAGGGCTTTGCCCGGCGTCGCGCCGCCGCCCGCTCTCGCGGGAAGCTCCTGGGCATCGGCGTCGCCAGCCCCATTGAAGTGGCCGGCGGCCCCTACACGTCCGTCAACCCCGACACGGCCGAAGTGCGCGTCAACCCGGACGGCTCGGTCCTGGTGTTCTCGGGTTCCACCTCGATGGGCCAAGGCAACGAAACGGCCTTTGCCCAGATCGTCTGCGACCGGCTGGGTGTCGAGCCCGCGCGGGTGCAAGTCCTGTGGGGCGACAGCGACGCCCTCGACGCGGGCCGGGGCAACGGAGGTTCTGGCGCCCTCACCGTCGGGGGCTCGGCCGTGCTCGGCGCCACTGGCAAGATCATCGACCGCGGCCGGCGCATCGCCGCCCGCATGCTGGAGGCCGCGCCCGAGGACATCGTCTTCCGCGACGGCCGCTTCAGCGTGACCGGGACCGATCGCGGCGTGACGCTGGCCAGCGTGGCCCGCATCGCCTACCAGCCCCGCCAGCTCCCGCCGGGGATGGAGCCCGGCTTCAGCGAGACCTCGGCCTTCACCCCGCCCGCCGTCACCTTTCCCAACGGCTGCCAGGTCTGCGAGGTGGAGATCGACGAGGAGACGGGCGCAGTCCGGATCGTCCGGCACACGGTGGTCGACGATGTCGGTACGATGGTGAACCCCATGCTGGTCGAGGGCCAGATCCACGGTGGCGTGGTCCAGGGCCTGGGGCAGGGGCTCTTCGAGGAGCTGACCTACGAGCCGGCCACGGGCCAGCTCCTGGCCGGATCCTTCATGGACTACGCGATGCCCCGGGCCGACGATGTGCCCTTCTTCGACGTGGACTCCCATGCGGTGCCGACCAAGGTGAATCCGCTGGGCGCCAAGGGCGTCGGAGAGGCGGGTACCGTCGGCGCTCTGCCCGCC